>CANSLL010000061.1 GCA_947647695.1 uncultured Clostridia bacterium
TTTCTTTCTTTAACTGCCCAAACCTGAAAAGTGTAACAATTCCAGACAGTGTTACTTCTATTGACAGCCAGGCTTTCGGCTACATCGAAGGCCCGGAAAAGCTGAACGGCTTTACGATTATCGGCAGCTGCAATCCTGCATCCGCTGCGAAAAAATACGCCGACGAAAACGGTTTCACCTACCAGAGCGAGCACAACTGGGACACCGACTACACGATCGACACCCCCGCGACCTGCACAACGGACGGGAGCAAGTCGATCCACTGCAAGACCTGCGGCGAGAAGAAAGATGTCACAGCAATCCCGGCAACAGGCCATAAAGAAGTGATCGATCAGGCGGTAGCCGCCACTTGCACCACGGCGGGCAAGACCGAGGGGAAGCATTGCTCCGTGTGCAACACAGTGATCACGAAGCAGGAAATGATCCCGGCGCTGGACCACGATTTCACGGGAGCATACAAAACGGACGAGACGGGCCACTGGCACCAGTGCTCTCGCTGCCCGGTGACGGACACCAAGGAAACGCATCAGTATACGGCAACGTCTTGCAGCGAAAGCGCGAATTGTGAAGTATGCGGCTACACCAAACCCGCCGGGCAGCATATCTGGGACGCGGGCACAGTGAAGAAAGCGGCGACCTGCACCGAGGCGGGCGAAATGACATATACCTGCACAGCCTGCCAGCAAAGCGAGACAAAGCCCATCGCGGCAAAAGGTCATACAGAAGTGACCGACGAAGCGGTAGCCGCAACTTGTACGACCGGCGGCAAGACCGAAGGAAAGCACTGCTCCGTCTGCAAGGAAGTGCTTATTGCGCAGACGGCAATCCCCGCGCTGGGCCACAAGCCGGAGAGCGCCTGGAGCTCCGATGGGACGAACCATTGGCATAGCTGCCCGGTCTGCAACGGCAAAGTGGATGCTGCGGCCCATACTTACGGCGATTGGACCATAACCAAGGAAGCGACGTCCTCCGCGGCGGGCAGTCGGGAAAGAGTATGCTCTGTGTGCGCCTACAAGCAGACCGAGCGCATCCCCGCCACAGGCGGCGGTTCTGGCAGCTCCGGCAGTTCTCAGACGAAACCGGAGAAGCCAAAGCCGGAGGAGCCGGTCCAGCCGGTAGAACCGGGACCTTCTGCCCCGGAAGTGTCCGTTCCTTTTGCTGACGTTGCCAAGGACGGTTGGTCCTACGAGGGCGTGGCTTACGTTTACGAAAAGGGCATCTTCCGCGGCACATCCGACACAGAGTTCAGTCCCAAAGACAACATCACGCGGGAGCAGATGTGGATGGTCCTGGCCCGCGTCGGCGAGAAGGACCCGGCCACCATGGACGACGCCCGCGCCTGGGCGGTAGCAAACAACATCAGTGACGGCAGCAACGGAAAGGACGACATCACGCGGGAGCAGTTCGTCACGCTGCTGTGGCGCTTTGCGGGCAGCCCCACGTCCACGGCGGACCTGAGCGGCTACAGCGACCTCTCGTCCGTGGAAGCATACGCCCGGACCGCCATGGCCTGGGCGGTGGAACAGGGGATCGTCAACGGCACGTCAAAGACGACCCTTGGCCCCAAAGGCACAGCGACCCGTGAGCAGGCCGCTGTGATCCTGACGCGGTATCTGACCGCGTAAGGCGGGAGCACGGAAAAATATTGCACTAAGAGGCAGGGAGCACCATACTCCCTGCCTTTGCCGCGTTTGTGATTTCCAAAAAATCACAAGAAAATTGTAAGATACAAGCCACGTCGTTTGTGGTACAATAACCGGAGAGACAAGAGAGGGGGACGACACCATGCCAAACATCCTCGTAGTGGACGACGAGCAGGCCATCACCGACCTGGTGACGGTGTACCTGCAAAACGAAAACTTCACCGTCCACCCCTTTTACACCGGCGCGGACGCGCTGAAATGCGTAGAGACCACGCCCCTGGACCTGGCCATCCTGGATGTGATGCTGCCCGATATCGACGGCTTCCAGCTCTGCCAGCGCATCCGGGAGAACCATTATTTCCCCATCATCATGCTCACGGCCAAGGTGGAGGACATGGACAAGATCATGGGCCTGACGTTGGGCGCGGACGACTATATCACAAAGCCCTTTAACCCCCTGGAGCTCATAGCGCGGGTAAAAACCCAGCTGCGGCGGTACACCCGCTACAACGCCGAGGGCGGCGGACGCGGCGAGGACAAACGGGAGGACTGCTTCGACTTCGGCGGATTGCAGATCTCCAAATCGAACCACAAGTGCATCCTCTACGACGAGGAGCTCCAGCTGACGCCCATCGAGTTTTCGATCCTCTGGTACCTGTGCGAGCGGCGGGGGAACGTGGTGTCCAGCGAGGAGCTGTTCGAGGCGGTGTGGGGCGAGAAGTACATGGACAGCAACAACACCGTCATGAGCCACATCGCCCGGCTGCGGGAGAAGATGCGCGAGCCGCGGCGCAAGCCGAAATTCATCAAAACCGTATGGGGAGTGGGGTATACCATTGAATAAGTTAGAGAAACAGAATTTAGACCGGACGCAGGCGCCGCCGCCGGCGCGCGGGAGCATCCGGGACCTGCTGCGCCGCCCCCAGGCGACGTCGTCCACGCGGATGCTGTCCAGCACGCTGTTTGCGCGCTATTTGATCATTTTGATCCTGTTTGCCGTCGGCGTGGTGGGGTTCTATTTCCTTTCGTATATCTTTTTTTCCTCCATCCGTATCTGGCACGCCTATGAGCCGGCGTACCGCTTTTTGCAGATTTTTGCCAACCACCCCATCGAGACGATCATCCTGACCTGGATCGTGGGCGGCATCGCCGTCAGCGCCTGGATGATGCGCAGGCCTCTGACGTATATCGACGCCATTGTGGAAGCCAGCGACCGCCTGCTGGACCAGGACGACGCGCCCATCCATCTGCCGCCGGCGCTCAAGGGCGTGGAGGACCAGATGAATCTGGCGAAGCAGCGTTCCTTACGGAACGCTTCCGCTGCTCGGGAGGCCGAGCAGCGGAAAAACGACCTGATCGTCTACCTGGCCCACGATCTGAAAACGCCCCTGACCTCCGTCATCGGCTATTTGACGCTGCTGCGGGACGAGCCGGAGCTGTCGCCGAAGATGCGGGCGAAGTACACGAACATCGCCCTGGACAAGGCGGAGCGCCTGGAGGAGCTCATCAATGAGTTTTTCGACATCACCCGCTTCAACCTCTCACAGCTGACCCTGGCCGTGGAGGAGACGGACCTGACTCGGATGCTCCAGCAGGTGGCCAGCGAATTTGAACCGGTCTTTGGGGAAAAGGGGCTGCGCTGCACCCTGGACCTGCCGGAGAAGCTGCCCTATGTGTGCGACACGGACAAAATGGCCCGTGTGTTCGACAACCTCCTGCGCAACGCCGTAAACTACAGCTTCCCCGACAGCGAGGTCGCCATTTCCGGTCGCACCGCCGGGGCGCACGTCATTTTACAGTTCCGCAACGTGGGAAAGACGATCCCCCAGGAAAAGCTCTCGCGCATTTTTGAGCAGTTTTTCCGTCTGGATTCCTCCCGCGCCAGCTCCAGCGGCGGAGCGGGCCTGGGACTGGCCATCGCCAAGGAGATCGTGGAGCTGCACGGCGGCGGCATCACCGCCGCCAGCGCGGACAATCTGGTCACTTTTACCGTGGCGCTGCCCCTGGAAAAGGAAGGGGAAGAGACCGCGTAAGAAATTTGCAAGGATTTTGCGAAAAAAACGCAAAATCTTCATCATGGAAAACGAAAACAAGCCGTCCCGTGTTCTGATAGGATAAAACCATCGGAACACGGGGCGGCTGCTTTATATGCAAAAGAGACCGGACTGGCGCGCCGTCCCGGATAAAAAGAGGAGGATATCATCATGGGTAAACTTTGTATCGCAGTGCTGTTCGGCGGCCGCTCCACGGAATACGGCGTCTCTTTGCAGTCCGCCCACGCGGTGCTGTGCCATATGGACAAGAAGAAATACGACGTCCTGCCCGTGGGCATCGACCGGACGGGACATTGGTTTTATTATACCGGGGAAGTGGACGCTCTGCCGGACGGCAGCTGGCGCGACGACGTTGACAACTGCATCCCCTGCGCCATATCCCCCAACTGCGGCAGGCCGGAGCTGATTTTGTTCGGCGACGAAGTAGAGCGCGTCCCCTTTGACGCGGCGTTTCCCGTGCTCCACGGCAAAAACGGCGAAGACGGCACTGTCCAGGGGCTGATCGAGCTGGCGGATATCCCACTGATTGGCTGCGGCGCCTTGTGTAGCGCCCTGTGCATGGACAAGGACCGGGCCCACAAGCTGGCGTCCCTGGCGGGGGTGCGCGTGCCGAAGACGGCGGTATTTTCCGCCGGCGTACCGGCGGGGATGCTCCACGCTGCGGCGGAGGAGCTGGGCTATCCGCTGTTTGTCAAGCCCGTGCGGGCGGGGTCGTCCTTCGGCGTGACGAAGGTGATGGCGAAGGATGCCCTGGATCTGGCTGCGGCCAATGCGTTCCACCACGACAGCGAGATCCTTCTGGAGGAAAACATCGAAGGCTTTGAAGTGGGCTGCGCGGTGTTGGGCTGCGGGGAGTTATCCTTCGGTGCGGTCGACGAGATCGAGCTGGGCGACGGTTTTTTTGATTTTGAAGAAAAGTATACGCTCAAGACGTCGAAAATTCACTGCCCGGCGCGCATCTCCAAGGAAAAAGCGGCGGAGATCCGGGCCGCGGCTGCGGCGGTCTACCGCGCCCTGGACTGCCGTGTCTTTGCGCGGGTCGATCTGTTTTTGACGCCGGAAGGGGAAATCGTGTTCAACGAGGTAAATACCATCCCCGGCTTCACGACCCACAGCCGGTATCCCCATATGATGCAGGCGGCGGGAATAGATTTTGCGTCCCTGATGGAGCGCGTTATTTCCCTGGGCCTGGCGGAACGGTAAGGAAGGAGCGCTGTCGTATGAGTTCTTTTTATATCCAGCGAACGTTGGGCTATGGCCTGGACGCGCTGCCGTGGATGCTGATCGCTGCGGCGGCCTTTCTGGCGGCCCTCCCCTTTTGCCGGAGAGAGTGGGCGGCGGAGGAACTGGCCTGGGAGCGGACACGGGAGGCGGGCCTGCTGGCCCTGACGGTGTACGCCGCCGCCCTTGCCGCGCTGACGCTGCTGCCGTGCAGCATCTGGGACGCGCTGCGCGGCAGGGGCTCCCTGTTCCCGGCGGACCCGCTGGGCCAGGCGGCGGCGGGGCTGAGATATGCCATGCTCACGCCCTTCGGTGAGATCGGAAAGAGCCTGAGTAATCCCTGGGATTTTTATATGTTAACGGGCAACCTGCTGCTGTTTGTGCCGCTGGGCGTTTTCGTGTCCCTGCTGTGGCGGCGGGCGCGGTGGTATCGCACGGTGCTCACAGGAGCGGTGGTGTCCTGCCTGATTGAGACGGCGCAGCTGTTTGTCGGGCGGAGCACCAGCATCGACGATGTGATCCTGAACACCGTGGGCGCGGCGTTGGGATATGGCCTCTTTTGCGGCGTCTACTATCGCTGGCCCTGTTTTGTGAAACGGTTCTGGACAAGGCCCATGGAGGACTGGGAGCTGGAAGAATTGGACGCTCAGTGGGCATGGGAGGATGAAGAGGACGCGGAGGATACGCCGGACGCCCTGGACGCGCCGTACCGGGCGGCGGAGCACGGCTGGGGCGACGAGACGCGGCTGCTTTGGCGCAGCTATTTTACGCGGGAGGGAGGCAATGAGGTGTGAAAATGATGGTGTTGCGGGAGCAGGACGTCTTTCGCGGCCCCCTGGTGCTGGTGAACCGGGAACATCCGCTGCGGGCCTTTGACAGTGATCTGGCAATGCTCCCGTGGGGTGGAGGCATACGGATGGAACGGCGTGCGGCGGCGCTGCTGGCGGTGTGTGTCCGGGCCGTGGGCGGAGAGCAGGGGATCGTGCCCGTCTCCGGCTGGCGCAGCCGGGAAGAGCAGGCGCAGATCTGGAACGACAGTATGGGCAGTCATGGCGAGGTGTTTACCCGCAGCTACGTTGCTCCGCCGGATTGCAGCGAGCATCAGACGGGCCTTGCCATCGATCTTGCCCAGGCGGCGGAGGACATCGATTTCATCCGTCCGGATTTTCCCGACAGCGGCGTGTGCGGTGCATTCCGCCGCCGGGCGGCGCGCTGCGGCTTTATCGAGCGCTACCGGGAGGAAAAGCGGCCGTTGACGGGGATCGCCGCGGAGCCATGGCATTTTCGCTATGTGGGTGCGCCTCACGCATCGTTGATCGAGGACAACGGGCTGTGCCTGGAGGAATACGCCGCCTTTTTGCGCCGGGGCAATCAGACCTGCCGCCTGGAGAACGGGAAGGAAGCCTTCGTCCGGTATGTTCCCTGCGAGGGAAAGAAAACGGAAATTCCTGTCCCGGAGGGCTGCTGGCAGCTCTCCGGGGACAACGACGGCGGCTTTATCCTCACGGTGTGGAGATGAGGACGGCAATGGAGACAAAGGGGTTCGCGGCGCTGGATGCCTTCCGTATCCTGGCGGCGGTGCTGGTGGTGGCCATCCACACCTCGCCCCTGACAGGTGTCAGCCCGGAGGCGGATTTTTTGCTGACTCGCGCTGTGGCCCGGGTGGCCGTGCCGTTTTTCCTGATGGTTACGGGATATTTCCTCGCCCGGCGGGATTGGCGGGACGGGAGACGGATGATAAAAAAGCTGGCGGTACTCTATCTGGCGTCCGCGGCGCTGTACCTTCCGCTGAATCTCTACAACGGCGGCTATCCGCCGCTGGAATGGCTTCGCCGCATTTTGATCGACGGAACCTTTTACCATCTCTGGTATTTCCCCGCGGCCATCCTCGGTATTGCCGTGGCTTGCCTGCTGCGGCGTCTCGGAAAACGCGGCGCCCTGGCGGCGGCGCTGGCGCTCTATCTTGCGGGACTGTTGGGCGACAGCTATTGGGGCCTTGCCGGACAGCTCCCGATACTAAAGACGGTGTACGACGGTATCTTTTCCGTGACGTCCTACACGAGAAACGGACTGTTTTATGCGCCGCTGTTTTTGCTGCTGGGGGGATGGGGCCTGCGTCTGCCACGTCGTATGGCGGCGGCAGGCTTTGGTTTGTCCTTTCTTGCCTTGGGGCTGGAGGCGTGGACGCTCCATACGCTCCATTGGCAGCGCCACGACAGCATGTATGTTTTGCTGCCGGTGACGATGGTGTTCCTGTTTGCGCTGCTACTGTCCTGCAACCGGGGACAGCGTCCTGTGCTCCGGCGGGTTTCCGTGCTGATGTATGTGCTCCATCCCTGGTGTATCATCCTGGTCCGCGGCGGCGCAAAGGCTGTCGGACTGACGGAGCTGCTGGTGGATAATGCGCTGATCCATTTCATTGTGGTGCTGGCGCTGAGCGCATTGCTCTCTTTGGCGCTGGCGCGTGTTTCTCTGCCGCGTCTGCCAAAGCCCACGGGGCGCGCGTGGCGGGAAATCGATCTGGACGCCTTTGTCCATAACGCGGCGGTGCTCCAGACGTGCCTTGGCGCGCGCTGCCGCCTGATGGCGGTGGTCAAGGCGGAGGCCTACGGCCACGGCGACGTATTATGCGCCCGTGCCCTTCAGCGTAACGGGGTCAGGGATTTTGCCGTGGCGGCGCTGTCCGAGGCCGTTGCGCTGCGCAAGGCGGGCATTCGCGGGACGATCCTGGTCCTGGGCTATACGCCCCCCGGCGAAGCGCGGACGCTGCGCTTCTGGCGCATTACCCAGACTGTCGTGGACGAGGACCACGCAGCGGCGCTGGCGGCACAGCGGATACCGGTCCATGTCCATCTGGCGCTGGACACGGGGATGCACCGTTTGGGCATCCCGGCGGAGCGCCTGGGAGCCGTGAAGCGGATCATGGGGGACCGGTATCTCAAAGTGGACGGCGTCTTTTCCCACCTGTGCGTCAGCGACAGCCTGACGCCGGAGGACGCGGCCTATACGCAGGCTCAGGCGGCGCTGTTTTATGAAACGGTGGAAAAGCTGCGCGCCGCCGGGCTGAATCCGGGAAAGGTCCACCTCCAGGCGAGCTACGGCGCGCTGAACCTGCCGGAGCAGCCCTGCGATCTGGGGCGCATGGGCATTGCCCTTTACGGTGTGTACAGCGACGGCGCGCCCACCGCGCGCCATCCCGATCTGCGCCCGGTGCTGGCGCTGCGGGCGCGGATTGCCTCGGTGCGCACGCTGGAGCCGGGCATAAGCGCGGGCTACGGTTTGTCCTTTACGGCCCAGCGTCCCACCCGTCTGGCGGTGGCCGCCATCGGCTATGCCGACGGCCTGCCCCGTGATTGGGCGGCCTGCGGCGGGCGGATGCTGGTGCATGGACAGTACGCTCCCGTTGTGGGACGGCTGTGTATGGATCAGACCCTGCTGGACGTAACGGGCATCCCCGACGTCTGCCAGGGGGATGTGGTCACGGTCATCGGCCGGGACGGCGGGGCGTGCATCCCGGCGGAGGAAGTGGCGGTCCAATGCGGCACCATCACCAACGAGCTGCTGTCCCGCCTCGGCGGGCGGTTGCCAACAGTTCCTGTGGGGAAATAAGAAGTTTTTGCCTTTTCTGTGCCATTGTAGTATAATAGCGGGAACTACGGAAAAGGAGTATACATAGGGAATGAGTGAGATACAGTTGAAAAAAGCGTCCGTACAGGATGTGAACGAGGCCTGGGACCTGATCTGCGGACGCATTGGGTGGATGCAGGAACGGGATCTGCATCAATGGGACGCATATCCCGAGGTCTACCCCCAAACATATTTTGAAGAGCAGGCGGAGCATGGTGTGCTTTATCTGGGAAAGGACGGGGCGGAGACGGTGGGCGTCGTGGCGCTGCTGGACAGGGACGAACGCTGGGACGATGATCCCGGTTATGTGTATGTCCATCATCTGGCCACGCGTCCCGGTCATCCCGGCGCGGGCGCGGCGATGCTGCGGGCGGTGGAGGAACAGGCTGCGGCCCAGGGGAAAAAGGGCGTCCGCCTGGATTCCGCCGTGGGCGACGCCCGTCTGAGCGCATATTATGAAGACCTGGGCTATCCCGCCGTGGAGACGTTTCAGGAGGAGGGCTATCGGGGCATGAAGCGGGTCAAGTATCTTGATCTGCCCATTGCCTTCCGCACGGCGCAGCCGGAGGACCTGGAAGAGCTGTGGGAGATCGAGTGCGAATGCTTCCCGGAAAACGAGCGGGCGGAACGGGAGAATTTTGCCCGGCGGCTCGATTGCTGCCCGGAGCGGTTTTTGCTGCTGACGGAGCGGGAGAGTGGCAAGATCTGCGGCTTTATCAGCGGCGTGTATGCCGCGCAGCCGGTGCTGGAGGACGGGATGTTCGCCGCGGGCTATCAGCCGGAGGAGCGGGGGGAGAACCTGATCCTGCTGGGCTTGAACGTGCGAAAGGCGTACCGCCGCCGGGGCTTTGCCTCCATGCTGATGCGTCGCTGCATCGCCCAGGCGGGGGAGGCGGGTCTGCGCCGCTGTGTGCTGACCTGCCACGATTACCTGATCCCCTATTATGAGACGTTCGGGTATGCCAGCCACGGCCTTTCCGGCTCCGTATGGGGCGGCGTGGACTGGTACGATATGATCCTGGAGCTGTAAAAAGCACACAGGCCGTCGGAGTGGACGCAGCTTCGGCGGCCTGCCTTTTCCGCGCGGCGGGCAGTTTCCCTGTCTTTTTTTGCGCCGGAGGGAAAAAAGAAGGGGAAGAAATCGATAAAAGCACTGGAGTTTGCGGCAAAGATACGGTATAATATATCTATTCTACATTTGGAAGGATCAGGAGGGACGCGCGATGGAGGAACCGAAACGGGCGTTTGGCTATGTCTGTCCCCATTGCGGCCAGCCGGTCTACGCGGAGCGGACGCAGTTTGCCATGGCCGCCGGGCCGCTGGATGTGCTCTGCGCCTGCGGCAAGTCTGCGCTGCATATGGACAGCGGCGACGGGCTGCGGTATCATTTGCAGGTGCCCTGCGGCGTCTGCGGCGGCGTACACGACGCAGTTTGCAATGAGCGGGCGCTGTTTACCGGCCGGGGCATCGGCCTGGCCTGCGCCAGGACCCAGCAGTTCAGCGGCTATATCGGCTGGCCGGAGGAGGTCCGGCCCAAGCTGGCGGAACTGGCGGAGATGTGCGAAAAGGCTCGCCGGGCGCCGGAGGAGGGCCGGGCGCCGGACACGTTTTACAACGACGTCATCATGTACGAGGTGCTCTCGGAGCTGAAGGAGATTGCCGGGCGGGACGGGATCCGCTGTACCTGCGGGAGCAAACGTTACGCGATGAAGGTGCGCCACGCGGCGGTGGATCTGATCTGCCAGGACTGCGGCGCGGCCCTGCGCGTCGCGGCGGCGACGGATGAGGATCTGGACGAGCTGTGCTGCCGGATGACGCTGACCATCGGCGCGCGGGCGTAAAGGAGAAGGATGTTATGACGCCTGTTTATGAAAATGAATATCCGGTGGGAGTCATCCATACCGACCTGTTTGACCTCTGCCGTCCGTCGTCTTTGCTGAATTTTTTGCAGGAGGCGGCGACGGAGCATGTCGATCTGCTGGGCATCGGCATGGCGGACCTAATGAAAAAGGGCGCGGTGTGGATGCTGGTGCGGCTGCGGTATACCTTGGACCGCCCCATCCGCGGCGGGGAACGGCTGCGGGTGCGCACAAGCTACCGCCCGCCGAAGGGCGCCTTTGTGTTCCGGGATTTTGAGCTGTATGTGGGCCAGGAGCGCGTGGGCGGCGCCCTGAGCACCTGGGTGCTGGGGGATGTGAACAGCCACGCGCTGCTGAAGGCCGAGGAGGTTTTGCCCGCCGTTTCCTGTGGGGAGACGGCGTCCGGGGAAAAGCTGGGCAAGATCCCCATGCCAAAGGAGCTGGACGATGCCGGGACGCGGACAGTGGGCTACAGCGATACGGATGTGAACGGCCACGCCAACAACACCCGCTATGCCGATTACGCCTGCGACGCCATTCATTTCGAGCGCCGTCGCGGACAGTATGTGCGTCAGATGCAGCTGACGTACAGCGCCGAGTGCCTTGCCGGACAGACCGTGTATCTGCGCAGCCGCGGCGAGGGGAACGTCTTTTATGTGCGCGGTTTGGATGAAGATGGAAAGGCGCATTTCGATATCCGTATGGAACTTGACGAAATTTGACGGCCCGGGCCGCCGCCTGATTGACAATGGGGGCAGAACGCCGTACAATGGCCGTACCATGAGAAAATCATAAAAAACAACAACGTAAAAACAGGAACGGCGATAAGGAAAAGGAGGAGCTTATGGCGAAAATTTTTGAGGAACCGTCTCATACCTTCAGCGAGTATCTTCTGGTACCCGGCTATTCCAGCGCGGACTGCGTGCCGGACCGGGTGAGCCTGAAGACGCCGCTGGTAAAATTCCGCCGGGGCGAGGCGTGCCCTATCACGATGAATATCCCCATGGTCTCGGCCATCATGCAGTCCGTGTCCAACGACACCATGGCCATTGCCTTGGCCAAGGAGGGCGGCATCTCGTTTATTTACGGGTCCCAGACCATTGAAGAGGAAGCAGCCATGATCGCCCGCGTCAAGGCGTATAAGGCGGGCTTTGTCGTCAGCGACAGCAACCTCTCCCCGGAGAGCACTTTGGCGGACGTGCTGGCGCTGAAGGAGCGGACGGGTCATTCCACCGTAGCCGTCACCGAGGACGGAACGGCGGAGGGACGCCTGGTGGGCATCGTGACCAGCCGGGACTACCGCGTCAGCCGCATGGCCCCGGAGCTGAAGGTGAAGGAGTTTATGACGCCCTTTGACAAGCTGATCACCGCGCCCAAGACGACCACGCTCAAGGAAGCAAACGATATTATCTGGGACAATAAGCTCAATTCCCTGCCCATCGTGGATGACGACGGGAAACTGTTGTATATGGTCTTCCGCAAGGATTATTCCGCTCACAAGGAAAGTCCCCTGGAGCTGCTGGACAGCCAGAAGCGCTATATCGTCGGCGCGGGCATCAACACCCGGGACTATGCCGAGCGCGTGCCGGCCCTGCTGGACGCCGGCGCGGACGTGCTGTGCATCGATTCCTCCGAGGGCTTTTCCGAGTGGCAGAAGCGCACGATCCAGTGGGTGCGCGATACTTACGGCGAAAGCGTGAAGATCGGCGCGGGCAACGTGGTGGACGGCGAGGGCTTCCGGTTCCTGGCCGACTGCGGCGCGGACTTTATCAAGGTCGGCATCGGCGGCGGCTCCATCTGCATCACCCGGGAGCAGAAGGGCATCGGCCGCGG
>CANSLL010000062.1 GCA_947647695.1 uncultured Clostridia bacterium
GGCATCTATAACCGGACTGGTGAAAACACGGCGCGCCAACGCATCGCAACGCCGCAATCCTCAAAAGAAGAAAAGGGATTCTTAAGGGGCGGCGACTGGCGATGTCGTGCCGGAGCTTCGCTCCGGCGCAGCATCGCAGTTGCGCCGCTCCTTAAGCAGCTCTTTGGGTACTTTCTGTCTGCACAGAAAGTACCCGCGGGTCTGGGACGCGCAGTCCCAGCGAAGGGGTCAACACCAACCTGTCATCATAGACGCTCCCAAACCCCGACAAGCAACACCAAAAAACCCGGGCCCGGTTCCGCGCCCGCGGAACAAACCCACCAGGAGGCCTTTTATGAAAACAGTCATCATATACACCGACGGTGCATGCAGCGGCAACCCCGGCCCCGGCGGCTGGGGCGCCATCCTCCTCTACAACGGCCACGAGCTGGAACTCTCCGGCGGCGCCGCCGAAACCACCAACAACCGTATGGAATTGACCGCCGTCATCCGCGCCCTCCAAAAATTAAAAGAACCCTGCGTCGTAGAACTCTTCAGCGACAGCAAGTACGTCATCGACGCCCTGACCAAAGGCTGGGCCGCCGGCTGGCAAAAGCGCGGCTGGATCAAATCCGACAAAAAACCTGCCCTGAACCCGGACCTGTGGGAAGAGCTGCTCCGCCTGGCCGCTCTTCACACCCTCCACTGCCACTGGGTCAAGGGCCACGCCGAAAACGAATACAACAACCGCTGCGACGCTCTTGCCGTCGCCCAGACGCAAAAATTCAAATGCTGAACCGAACCGCGCGCAGGGCAAAGACGCTGCCCTTGCTTTCCCCGGCCCCGCTCCTTAAAGGGTATGCGCGTCCTCCCTTTGATCCCCCTTGCGGGGACCGGCAGGGATGGAACCCCCGTCCTGCATTTATAAAATGTAAATATAAAATCCATCAAACAGGAACAATAAAGCCGGAGCACAGGACCTTTTTTGGTCCGTGCTCCGGTTCGACTGTCTATCCCTTTATATTCCCCTCAGGACTTGACCCGGTACGATACGGCGAAATCCGCCAGGGCGTTGGCCAGCTCTACGCGGACGTCGGAGTAGTCCAGCTCCACCAGACGCGCCGCCGCCGTGACAATCGCCCCAAAGGGATTGAACGACCCGCCGTCATGTTCCTGCTGCGCCGTGTACTCCGCCGCGATGGAACGGCAGGCCTCCTGAAACGACGCCGTCATCCCTTCCGCGTCCTCGTCCTCGATCAGGCACTCCTCCGCCAGATTCTCCACGTTCTCCCGGTACATCCGCTGGAGCGCAAGGCCCACCGGGTCCTCCGGGATCTGCATCAGCGCCACCACCGCGTAATAATACAGCGCAAACAGCACCGGCATATTCTTCAGAAAATCCCCCCGACCGTACTTTTCCAGTACCCGGTTCGTTCGCTCGACGCGTACCCAGATGTCGTTGCCCAGGTCCTCCGCCGTGACGGTCTGCTTTCCCTTCAGCCATTCCTTCGGTCCCTGTGCTCCCATGCCTTCTTACGCCTCCTCCGGTCCGTCTGCCGGGGCATCTTCGTGCTCCCCGGTTTCGACATGCTCCGCGCTGTCTTCTTTATCCTCCGGCGTCCCGCCGGCTTCTTTATCCTCCGGCTGTTCGCCGGCTTCCCTTTCCTCCGGCTCCGCGTTATCTTCTTTTTCCTCCCGCTCGGTCAGGGCCAGGGAGATCACATGATCCCCTTCCTCCTTGAACCGCATCACGATCACGCCCTGGGTGGCGCGGGAGGCCGAGCGGATGCTCTCCACGTCCGTGCGGATCAAAATGCCGCTCTGGGTCACCAACAGCAGGTCCTCCTCCCCGGAGACCATCTTGATGCCCACCACGCTGCCGGTCTTTTCCGTGACCATATAATTCTTGATGCCCAGGCCGCCCCGGTTGGTGACGCGGTACTCGCCTACGGCCGTCCGCTTGCCATAGCCCTTTTCGGTGATGGACAGCACCTCCATCCCCTCCCGGACCACGCCCGCGCCGACCACCTGGTCGCCCTGGCGCAGGCGGATGCCCCGCACGCCCATGGCGTCCCGGCCCATGGCCCGCACGTCCGTTTCCTCAAAACACACGGCCATACCGTTCCGGGTGGCCAGCAGCATCCTGTCGCTGCCCGCCGTCTCGTGGACCGCGATCAGCCGGTCGCCCTCGTCCATGCGCAGGGCGCGGATGCCGTTGCTGCGCAAATTTTTCAGCGTATTCGCCGGCAGGCGCTTGACGGTGCCGTTGCGGGTGACCATGAACAAAAACCGTCCGTCGTCCTCGATGGAGCGGGTATGGATCATGGTCTGGACCCGCTCGCCCTGCTCCACTTGCAGGATGTTGACGATATTCGTCCCCTTGGCCGTCTTGCCGGACTCGGGGATCTGATAGCCCTTTTTCCGGTAGACCTTGCCCGTGTCGGTGAAGAAGAGGATGTAATCGTGGGTAGAGGCGGTGAACACGTCCACGACGTAGTCCTCCTCCCGGGTGGTGATCCCCTTGCGTCCCTGTCCGCCTTTGGACTGGGCGGCGTACTCGCTCACCGGGGTACGCTTGATGTAGCCTGCCGCGGTCAGGGTGAAGACGCACTCCTCCTCCTCGATCAGGTCCTCGATGTCGATCTCGTCGGCCACGTCCTGGATCTCCGTGACCCGCTCGTCGCCGTACTTGTCCCGGATGGCGGTCAGTTCGTCCTTGAGCACGCCCCGGAGCATCTCGTCGGAGGCCAGGAGCCGGTTGAAGTAATCGATGCGCTCCTCCAACTCCTTGTACTCCGTCTCCAACTTCTCCCGGTTCAGGCCCTGCAAAGCGATCAGGCGCATCTCGCAGATAGCCTGGGCCTGGACGTCATCCAGGGAAAAGCGCTCCATCAGCCGCTCCTTGGCATTGTCGTAGCTGGTGCGGATGATGCGGATGACCTCGTCGATATTGTCCTGGGCGATGAGCAGGCCCTCTAACAGATGGGCCCGCTCCTGGGCCTTGCGCAGGTCGTATTTGGTGCGCCGGATGATGACTTGCTCCTGATAGGCGATGTACTCGTCCAGGATGTGCCGCAGGGACAGGATCCGGGGCTGGAGCTTGCCGTTGACCTCCGTCAGGGCCAGCATATTGATGGCAAAGGTGGTTTGCAGCTGGGTCTGGGCAAAGAGGCGGTTGAGCACCACCTGGGGGTTGGCGTCCCGCTTGAGCTCGATGACGATGCGCATCCCGTTGCGGTCCGTCTCGTCCCGGATGTCGGAGATGCCCTCCAGGCGCTTGTCCTCCACCTGGTCGGCCATGGACTTGATAAGCATCCGCTTGTTGACCTGATAGGGGATCTCGCTGATGACGATGCGGGTGCGGTCCTTGCCGAATTCCTCAAATTCGTGGCGCGCCCGGATGGTCACCCGGCCCCGGCCCGTGGCGTAGGCGGCGCGGATGCCGCTGCGGCCCATGATGATGGCGCGGGTGGGGAAATCGGGGCCCTTGATGTACTGCATCAGGTCCGAAAGGGTCGCCTCCGGGTCGTCCAGCACGCAGACGGCGGCGTCGATGACCTCGCGCATATTGTGGGGCGGGATGTTGGTGGCCATGCCCACGGCGATGCCGGAGGAACCGTTGACCAGGAGGTTGGGGAACCGGGAGGGCAGGGTTTTCGGCTCCTTCCGGGTCTCGTCGAAGTTGGGGTCCCAATCCACGGTGTCCTTTTCGATGTCCCGGAGCATCTCGTCGGAGAGCTTTGACATGCGGGCCTCGGTGTAGCGGTAGGCCGCGGGGGGGTCGCCGTCGATGGAGCCGAAGTTGCCGTGGCCGTCCACCAGCATATAGCGCATGGAAAAGTCCTGGGCCAGGCGCACTAAGGCGTCATAGACCGACTGATCCCCGTGGGGGTGGTAGCGGCCCAGCACGTCGCCCACGCAGGTGGCGGATTTTTTGAAGGGCTTGTCTGCGGTCAGGTTGTCCTCGTACATGGCGTAGAGAATGCGCCGGTGGACGGGCTTGAGGCCGTCGCGCACGTCGGGCAGGGCCCGGCCCACGATGACGGACATGGCGTATTCGATGTAGGAGTTTTCCATCTCCGGCACCAGGGACGAGGTGACGATCTTCTGGTTCGGGTAGCGGATCTCCTCGGGGTCGTATTGTGGTTTTTTAGACATTGGTTTGATTCCTCCTTGAATGTGAGAGGGTATATCTGGATCGTTTCTTTTTGCAGAGAAACTTTCTTTGCTCCTTGACAAACGGTTTTTCAGTGGGTACAATAAAAATGGAAACGGAGCGCACTGCGGCAAGTGGCTCGTCCAGTGAATTATGTTCTTGCTATGAAGAAACCATCACCGGGCAGGGTGGTGGTTTCTACTTTTTACACGGATCGTTATCGTCCATTTCAGAACATGAAACGTCAATGTAATCGGCATTCTGTCACCCCCTTTCAGGGATGTGACGAACCACCCGCCTCTTGTATGCAGTGCGCTCCTGTCGTTACTTTACCACAGTTTTCGACAGAGTTCAACTGCTTGCAAGAGGCGTAGCACTATCATAGAAAAGAAGCCGCTATGGCGCGCCGTTTTCTCTCAGGACCAGGTCTCCTTCAGCCAGTCCATACCGGGATACGGCTCCAGCGTGTGGGCGTACCACTCCACGCACTTTGCCGCCAGCTCCCGGTCTTTCATCGTGCATTTCAGGGGGAAAACCGACTGCCCGTCGCTGGGCTCGATGGGCGCTTCCTCGTTGGAATCCAGCAGCTCCGGGTCGAAACAGGCCCAGGCGGTCCCCGTCTCCTCGTCCCAGATTTGCAGGAAAATCAGTTCCTCGGAGGACTCCAATGTGAGATAGCCCTCTTCGTTTTCCTCGTCCGGGGCTATCATGAGGCTGAGGTACTCCCCCGTCCGAACCTTTTCCACAATGTCCCGGACGCTCTCCTCGGACAGGTCCCCGCTCTCCTCGCCGGGAAGCGCACTCCGGCTTGCCATTTGGATCTTGATCCCCTCCGGCATCGCCGGGACTTCCCTTTTTCTGATGATCTCTTCCATCAAAAGCAGCCTTCCTTTATCAATAGTCCAGATTCACCGCGTACTTGGCGTTTTTCTCGATAAACGCCTTGCGCGGCTCCACCTTCTCGCCCATGAGGACCGTAAACGTCTCGTCCGCCCGCACGGCGTCGTCTAACTCGATGCGGCGCAGCGTGCGCTTTTCTGGGTCCATGGTGGTCTCCCACAGCTCGTGGGGGTTCATCTCGCCCAGACCCTTGAAACGGGAGATATCCACCTTGGCGTTGGGGTTGTCCCCCCGCAGCTCCGCGGAGATGGCATCCCGCTCCTCCTCGGAAAAGGCAAGGCGAGTCTGCTTGCCCCGGGTCAGCTTGAACAGGGGCGGCACGGCGGAATAGACATAGCCCTGCTCGATCAGGGGCCGCATGAAGCGGAAGAAAAACGTCAGCAGCAGCGTCCTGATGTGGGCGCCGTCCACGTCGGCATCGGCCATGATGATGACCTTGTGATAGCGCAATTTGTTCAAATCGAAGTCGTCCCCGATGCCGGCGCCTAAGGCGGTGATGACGGGGGTGAGCTTGTCGTTGCCGTAGACCTTGTCCGCCCGGGCCTTTTCCACGTTGAGCATCTTGCCCCACAGGGGAAGAATGGCCTGGAAACGGGAATCCCTCCCTTGGGTGGCGCTGCCGCCGGCGCTGTCGCCCTCGACGATGTACAGCTCCGTCAGCTCCGGGTTTGCCTCGTTGCAGTCCCGCAGCTTGTCGGGCATGGCCGCGCCGCCCAAGGCGGTCTTGCGGCGGATGGACTCCCTCGCCTTGCGCGCCGCCTCCCTGGCGCGGGACGCGGTGAGGGCCTTGTCCAGGATCGTGCGGCCCACGGCGGGGTGTTCCTCCAAAAAGATCTCTAACTTTTCCGACACCACGTTGTCCACTAAGGTCCTAATCTCGCTGTTGCCCAGCTTTGCCTTTGTCTGGCCCTCGAACTGGGGTTCCTCCAATTTGACGGAGATGATGCACGTCAGGCCCTCGCGGCAGTCGTCGCCGCTGATCTTGTCGTCGCCCTTGAGGACGCCAGTCTTCTGGCCGTACTTGTTCAGCACGCGGGTCAGGGCTTTTTTGAAGCCCTCCTCGTGCATGCCGCCTTCTGGAGTGTGAATGTTGTTGGCGAAAGAGAGGATCGTCTCGTTATACCCGTCGTGGTACTGCATGGCGACCTCGGCCTGGGAGCCGTCCCGGATGCCGGACATATAGATGACGTCGCCGTGGAGGGTCTCCTTATTCGTATTGATGTAGGTCACGAATTCCCGGATGCCGCCGGCGTAGCACATTTCGTCGCTCTGCTCCCGGCCGGGGCGGGCGTCGATGGTGCGGATGCGCAAGCCCGCGTTAAGGAAAGCCTGCTCCCGCATACGGGTGTGAAGGATGTCGTACTCGTAGGTGAGCTCCTCAAACATCTCCGGGTCGGGCTTAAAGGTGACGGTGGTGCCGGTGCGGTCCGTTTTGCCCACGATCTTCATTTCCTCGGTGATGTGGCCCCGGGAGAATTTCATTTGATAGATGCTCCCGTCCTTGTGGACCTGAACGGTGAGCCATTCGCTCAGGGCGTTGACGACGGAGGCGCCCACGCCGTGGAGGCCGCCGGAGACTTTATAGCCGCCGCCACCGAACTTGCCGCCGGCGTGGAGCACGGTGAAGACGACCTCCAAGGCGGGGCGTCCGGTTTGCTGCTGCACGTCCACGGGGATGCCGCGGCCGTTGTCGGTAACGGTGATGGTATCGCCGTCGTTGATCTGGACGGTGATCTCGGAGCAGAAGCCTGCTAAGGCTTCATCGATGGAGTTATCGACAATTTCATATACCAGGTGGTGCAGGCCGCTCTTTGAAGTAGAGCCGATATACATACCGGGCCGTTTGCGCACGGCCTCGAGGCCTTCCAGCACCTGGATTTCAGACGCATCGTACTCTTTGGCGGTTTCCTCCCCGGTGGGGGAGAGCACTTTTTCGTTTTCCAATTTTCAGGAACCTCCTTTTTGTTGTTCCGCACGCGCGGAACCGAGCCTATCCCCGCGAAAGCGGGGATACCTTTTTTTGTTCCGATGCCCGGAACCGGGCGGGTTTTTGCATGAACGTGGTGCGCCGCGCGGCGCAGGGCGGGTTTGATGGTCACGGCGCAATGACCTTTTCGCTGGGACTGCGCGTCCCAGACCCGCGGGTACTTTCTGTGCGGACAGAAAGTACCCAAAGAGCCGCTTAAGGAGCGGCGAGCAGCGATGCTGCGCCGGAGCTTTGCTCCGGCACGACATCGCCAGTCGCCGCCCCTTAAGAATCCCTTTTCTTCTTTTAAGGATCGCGGCATTGCGATGCGCTTCTGCGTTGTTTCTGTTCTTAAACCGGTCATTGATGCCGGTCTCTCCGAGATGCTTTGCGACAGTTAGTGACCTACTCGATGTGTCTAATCATTGATAGGAGGAAAGGTGCAAGACAGGACTACTCCTACCTTTTGCGCCGCTGCCGCTAACGGGTGCGACATCTTTTGTTCTTCGCTTCTTCGTCCTTCGTTTCTTCGTCCCCCGTCCTTCGTCCCCCGTAAATACTCAAATGCGAGCCCAGCGCAGCGGGTCGCATTTGAAGCGGAAGAAGGAACGGAGCGGACGGAGCTTTCGCGGGCTTCGCCCGCGGAAGCGGAGTTTAGCGCAGTTTCTTCTTCCGCCGCGGCGTCTCCTTTTCCTAAAGAGACTTAGTGACAAGCGAGTCAATTTCCACTCACCGTAACATTAACCGCGCTCCAACGGGAGCACAGTTCGACATAATGGGAGCACGTTCCACAAAAAATGAACAACGCAACACAAGTATCGACCACCCACTCAGCGGCCAGCGAAGCGGGGAGCGGCGCAAGTGGTAGGGGTAGTCCTGTCTTGCACCCTTCCTCGGTTAATGATTAGATGCAATAAAGCGATCACTAACTGCCGCAAAGCACTTCGGAGAGGCCGGTGTCAATGACCGGACTGAGCACAGAAACGGTGCACTAACATGCCGTAAAGCATAGACACCTAAAAAACAAAGAAAGGGATTCTTAAGGGTAAGGCGAATCGCAGTGTCGTGCCGGAGCATAGCTCCGGCGCAGCACTGCGCCTGAGCCGTCCCTTAAGCGGCTCTTTGGTTACTTTCTGCCCGCGCAGAAAGTAACCGCGGGTCTGGGACGCGCAGTCCCAGCGGTGAGGTCACACCAACGTAACCATAAAACCGCCCCACGCCGCGTGGCGCGCCACGTCCATGCAAAAACGCCCGGTTCCGTGCCACGGAACACTCAAATCCTCCCGCTTTGAAGCCTCTTCACCAGCGTAGCGCCCGACAGGGAGGTCAAATAAACCGCCGCTGCGCCCGCGCGGGCGCCATGGCCGCTGTGGGCAGCGCACCCTCGCCGCCGCGCTGCGGCGGTGATCACCACCGTCCTCGGCAGGTCCTCCCCCGCGTTGCGGACGCGCCCTTCCGCTTCCCAAATCTTCAAACTCTCCCGCGTCCGGTGGGACCAACTCACGCAGTCCAGGTCAAACACTCCCACGATTTCCCCTTGGGGGACCGCCGCGCCGGGTCCGATGGAAAGATACAATCCCATCCTCTCCTTTTTCGGAGCTTTTCAAACAAATCTTAGGGAAAAATCCCCCTAAATCACAGCTCCGCTTTGAATATGAAACGTTTTTCCCTGCAAAAGCCGGGACAAACGGTCGTCCTCACAACAGGTGATCAACACCTGCCCGCCGCCAATGCGGTTCAGCACAAATTCCTGCCGCCGGGGATCCAGTTCGGACAGCACATCATCCAGCAGTAGCACCGGGTACTCCCCGATCGTATTCTTGTAGATCTCCCGCTCCGCTAACTTCATGGACAGGGCCGCCGTCCGGGTCTGACCCTGGGACGAATACGCTTTGGCGCTCATCCCATCGATCAATACCTCGATATCGTCCTTATGGGGTCCCGACAGGCAAAGCCGCGCCGCGTGCTCCGCCCGGCTATGCTGCTCCAAATGCTCCCACAACTGGCCCCGGAGCACATCCTGGGCCGCAAAGGGGTCCGTCACCGTTTTTACCGTCTCATACCGCAGCGCCAGCGCCTCCCGTCCGCCGCTGCATTCCCCGTGGGCGGCGGCAGCGTAGGTTTGGAGGCTTTCGCAGAATCGCGCCCGGTAGTGGATCAACACCGCGCCGTACACCGTCAGCTGTTCGTTGAACTCCGGCAGAGCGGACAGATAATCGGGGTGCTCCTCGCTGTCGCGCAGGATGCGGGTCTTGTTCTCATACACCCTTCGGTACTTTCCCAGGGCTTCGACGTATCTGGGCCGCAGCTGACACAGGGCCGTGTCAAGAAACCGCCGCCGCGCCGCCGCCCCTTCCCGGATCAAAAAAAGATCCTCGGGACAAAAATACACCGTATGGAGCGCGCCCGCCGCCGCCGCGCCGCCCCGCTGGGCGACGCCGTTGAGGGTGAATCGTTTTGCCCTGCCCCTGGGGATGCGCGCCTCCAACTGAAAGGTACGATCCCTGGCCTGGACCTCCCCCTTCACCACCGCCTCTGCGGCGTCAAAGGCGATCAATTCCTTGTCCGACCGGGCGCGGCTCGATTTCAGGGCCGCCAAATAGGCTACCGCTTCCAAAAGATTCGTTTTTCCCTGGGCGTTTTCGCCATAGATCACGTTGCAGCCTCCGTCCAGGGAAAGCCGGGCGTGGGTGTAATTGCGAAAGCCGTCCAGCTCCAGGGTTGTCAGCTCCATCAATCCTCCGCCCCGCTGACGGCGATGGTCCGCCCGCCGTAGTCCACCGTGTCGCCGGGACGGAGTTTTTTTCCCCGCTCGGTGCAGAGGGCGCCGTTGACGGAGACTTGCCCGTCCTGGATGACCACCTTGGCCTCGCCTCCCGAGGACACGGCGTTGGCCAACTTCAGCAGGTCCTGCAATTTGATATAGGGTGTATGGATCGCGACCGTTTCCGCAGCTTTCATCGCCGTCCTCCTTCTCTCAGACGTCCGCGGCTTTCAGCCGCACGGGCAGGACCATATACAAAAAGTTTTCCTCTCCCTCGGTGGGGACGATGACGCAGGGCGAGATGCCGCTGTTCAGCTCCAGGCGCACCCGGTCTGCCGGAGCATAGCGCAGGGCGTCCAAAAGATAGCGGTTGTTGAAGCCGATTTCCAGCTCCTGGCCGTTGCCTTCGATGGGGCAGACGTCCTGGGCGTCGCCGTTGGGCGTCCGGGCCACCAGCTGGACGGTCCCGTCGGAAAAGGTGCAGCGGACGGGGCTTTTCAGCTTATCGGAAATGACCACGCTGACGCGGTCGATGGCGTTGATCAGGGTGCGGCGGTCTACGGTAAGCATAATCGGATTCTGCCGGGGGATGGCGTTGCGGTAGTCCAGGAATTCCCCTTCCAGACGGCGGCAGATCAGCTGGGTGCCGCCCACTTCAAACTGGATATGGCGGCTGCCCAGGATCACCATGGCGCCCTCGTCGGTGTCGCCGCAGATCTTCTCCACCTCGTTCAGCGCCGAGCCGGGCGCCACGAAGGAGAAAGCGCCGCCCTCCAACTTTTCGTATTTCTCCCGGCGCAGCGCCAGGCGGAAGCCGTCCACGGAAACGACGGTCAGCTGGCCGTCGGCGATCTCGAAGAGGGAGCCGGTGTGGATGATGCGGCTTTCATTGGTGGACACGGCGAAGGACGTGCCGGATATCATGGTCTTGAGCACGTTTTGGGGCAAGGTACAAGTGAAATCGTCCTCTACGTCGGGCAGCTCGGGGAAGTCCGCGGCGCTCAGGCCCTGGATGCGGAAGGCCGCGTCCCCGCAGGTGACGGAGATCAGATTGCCTTCCTTTTCATCCCAGTGAAAGACGATGATATCGTCGGGCATTTTGCGGATGATGTCGCCGAAGAGGCGGGCGTTAAGGACGATCTGGCCGTCCTCGGTGATGTCGGCCTGGAAACGGGAGCGGATGCCGAGCTGCATATTGTAGCCGCTGACGGTGAGATAGCCGTGGGCGGTCTCCAGTAGCAGGCCCTCCAGGGCGGGGATGGAGCTTTTGGAGGCCACGGCGCGGGCCGCGGTGTTGATGGCGGATTGGAGCAAGGCTTTCTCACAGGAAAAGTTCATAAGATCATCCTTTCTTTTTGTCTGCGGCGGTGGCGTCGGGAAATTGTCCCGGCGGGATCATAAGGAAAAAAAACGAAGTTTTTTGGAACAAAAGACGGAGTTTAATTTAGTATCAGCAGTAGAGAGGGGGGAAATGTTGAAAAAGGGAAAAAAGCCTTGTTTTACAAGGAAAAGGGCGTCCACAGGGGTGTGGACAAGCCCGGGTGGTTTTCCACGGCGGGAGGGGGATGTTTCTTTTTTCAACAGAGTTCTTTTTTTATCCACGGGAAAATGTTGAAAAGAAGGAGGTTTTGGTGTTCCGTAGCCGCGGAACCGGGGCTATCCCCGCGAAAGCGGGAATTCCTTTGTTCCGTTGCATGGAACCGGGCGGTTTTTGCATGGACGTGGGGGCGCCACGCGGCGCGGGTTTGATGTCACGTTGGTGTGACCTCTCCGCTGGGACTGCGCGTCCCAGACCCGCGGTTCCTTTCTGTACAGACAGAAAGGAACCAAAGAACTGCTTAGGGGACGGCTCAGCGGTGATGCCGCCCTTGCGCTGCGCGCAAGAACGTCATCACCAATTCGCCTTACCCCTAAGAACCCCAGGACGGCCTTTTGCGTGTCGCGGCGTTGCGATGCGTTGACGCGTTGTTTCTGTGCTTAGACCGGTTGTTGATGCCGGTCTCTCCGAGGTGCTTTGCGATGGGTTAGTGGTCTATTTGGTGTATCCTGTCATTGCTGAGGGTCGCCCAGCGGCTTTGCGCGAGGAATTCCTCCTCTTTCCGCGCTCTGCGCTCAGTGGTGCGGCGTTAGAAGAAACTGCGCACGCTTCGTTTTTACGCTCCGTGTTTCGTTGTGCGGCAGGGGAAGATGCGCATATCCCGTTTCCACCCGGTGGCGAAAACTGCGCTTCGCTCCGTTCCTTCTTCTTTTTCAAATGCGACCCGCTGCGCTGGGCTCGCATTTGAGTATTTACGGGGGACGAAGGACGAGGGAGGAGGGACGGATTCCCACGTCGGGGCTATGCCCCTCCTCGGAATGACAGGGAAACCAGCCACTACCGCACCACCAAAGCGATCAACGCAACACAAACGTCACGCACCCAACTGAGCGGCCAGCGAAGCGGGGAGCGGCGCAAGAGGTAGGGGTAG
>CANSLL010000063.1 GCA_947647695.1 uncultured Clostridia bacterium
AATTCTCTTTGCTGCTGCTGCGGTCACTGCCAGTTTATCCGCATGGCGCTGCCGCTTGTCAAGACCATCGACAATGTGGATTATTACGAGGACCCGCGGCCGGAAGACCGCAATTTTGTGGAGAACATCATTATGGAATGCTGGGCCTCTGCCATCAGTATCGAAACGTGAAGCATTGACTGTATGCCGTGCCAAAAGGGGCCTTGCCGTTTTTGCGCCGCACGAAAAAAGAACACTGGAGACAACGTCGATGTCTGTCTCCGGTGTTCTTTTTTCTTTCAGAAAGGCGCGGGAGGGCAAAGGCTGCCCGCCGTCACTGCTCCTGGCTGCTTTCCAGCCAGCGCATGAGGATCGTAGCGCACTCGGCGCGGCTGGCGTTGCCACGGGGCGTCAACTTCTGGTTAGCGCCGTTCATCAGCTGGGTCGCCACGGCCCAGCGCACTCCCTCCTGGGCGAAGGGGGAGATATCGGCGCTGTCGGTAAATTGGGTCAGGTTGCCCTCGGTGGTCTCCGGCACCTCGATGGCCATGGTGTTGGAATAACGCATGAGGATCGTGGCGATCTGTTCCCGGCTGACGGGGTCCGTGGGAGAGAAGGTCTTTTCCCCGGTACCGGTGACGATGCCGCTGTTGTACGCCCAGGTTACGGCCCTGGCGTACCAGGCGTCGGCGGCGACATCCACAAATTTGTTGCGGTTGCTCGCCTCCGGGGAACCGGCCAGACGGTACAGTACTGTGACCAGCATACTGCGGTCCATGGTGCCCATGGGCAGGAACAAGGTATCCGACGCGCCAGTGAACAGATGCTTGTCGACCACATAGGAAACGGCCCCGGCGTACCAGGCGTCCGCCTCCACATCGCTGAAGGAGGACGTTGCCGGAGGCGCCACCGGCGGTTGATTGGATTGGAAGCGGGCCGTCAACGCGACGGAGGCAGTCACGGTGAAGGTATATTCCGCCTGGGCGGACACTTTTTTACCCGCGGCATCGTACCAGCCGTCAAAGGTGTAGCCCTCTGCGGGCGCGGCGGTCACAGTGGCGCTCCTGCCCACGATGAAGGAGCCGCCGCCGGCGGCGGTCCCGCCCTCTCCGGCCAGGGCGGTCACCTGGAACATGGCCGCTGCGGGATAGGCCGTTTCGCTGGTGTAGGAGCCGTAATAGGTGCGGTCCAGGGGATCGCTGATCTCCATGGTGACGAAATAACCCATGCCCGGCAGAAAGTCCGCGTCGGTTGCGGTGTGGACCGTGCCGCCGTAGGTTCCCACGGTCTGCACCTCCCCGGCTTCGTTTTTGCGGTAGAGCGTGTAGGCGCTGGCGTAGGTGCTGCCGCCCCAGGTGAGCTGCGCGCCGCCGGCGGTATTGCGCGCCGTGAGCTTTGGCGCGGCGAAGGTCAGCTCCTCGGGCATGTACATCACATTGACATCCGTTTTGCCCGAGGCCAGCGCACCCTGTACCACGGCGCTGGAGGTGTACTGCCAGATGGACGGCTTTTTCGCGCTGCCGCGGATGGTATGTATCATGGAAAGATCCGGCACCGTGGGATACCAGGCGTACCAGTAATCCACGCCCGCGTCGCTCAGAGCGGTCAGGTCCATTTTCGAAAAAAATGTTCCGTTGGCGTATACCATTGTGTGAAAGCCTGCATTTTGCAGTGTGGTGCAGAAGATTTTGGAAAACTCCACCAGCTGCGCGCCCGACAGGCTGCTGTACTGTTCCAGATCATAGGCCACCGGGAGGATGATATCGTCCTTATAGGGCGCCAGGAGCTTTGCGCAGTAGTTCGCTTCCACCTGGGCCTTTTCCGCCGTTTCGGCGTAGCTGTAAAAGTAGATGCCCACAGGCATATTGTTGGCGATGGCGCCCTCGATGTTTTCCGTAAAGCGGGCGTCCGTATGCTCCCAGCCATAGCCCGCGCGGATAAAGACGAACTCGATACCCTGCTCATGCAGCGCGTCCCAATCGATTGCGTTGTTCCACGAGGAGATGTCGATGCCCACATGGGCTCCCACGGTTACGGAGAAGGATTCCCGTTCGCTGCCGCTTTCTGCGACGATGCAGGCCCGGCCGAAGCCCTGGGCCGTGACGACGCCGTCTTCGTCCACCTCGGCCACGGCGCGGTCCGTGGAACTCCATTCCGCATCCGAAAGCTCCGTATGCAGCCGCAGCTGCTCGCCTTCCCGCAGGGAGTAGGAGGGAAGGGCCATGTGGACCGAAACGGTGCAGACGGCGGACGTGCCGTCTTCCGCTGTGGCGCGGACGGCCGCCTGGCCCTCGGCCAGGGCAGTGACGGTGCCGTCCTCATCCACCTGGATGATATTGGTGTTGGTGCTCGTCCACTGGATATCCTGTTCGCCGGTGCCTGCGGCCTCCAGATGCGTGGTCTGGCCGGCGGCGAGGGACACGGAGGCACGGTTCAGGGTCAGAGCGGCGCCGCCATCCACGTCGGCCAGGGCCGGGACGCACAACAGCGACAGCGTCAGGGCAAGGGCCAGGATCAGTGCGGCAAATCGTTTTACGGGTCTCATGGGTATTCCTCCTTGTACTTCTTTGCGGGTCGTTTTCCAATCGCTTCCAACAAATAAAAAGAGTGGAGAAAGCAGTGCCCGGCCGCTTCCCCCACTCCGTTTACTTTTCGATTTACATCAAATGAACCGTGTAGTACACCGCCAGGATAAACAGCGCCGCGATGCCTGCCCACATGAGATACAGTGCGGCAGCCGGTGCAAGGACCGCCGCCAGCAGGCAGACTGCCGCTGCGGCCAGGGCCACATAGGCGATGGTGTAGTTCGTTGTGCCGGAGAAGACCTTGCGCGCCGCTTCTCCTTTGCCCCAGCGTCCGCCGTTGCGGCCGACCACGACCGTCAGGGCCAGCAGCGCCAGGATCAGGATCAGCAGCACGGCGATCACGACCCCGTAAATGCTGCCGAAGGTTGCGCTGCCCACCGCGCGGCGCAGGAACCACATCCCGAAAATAGCGGCGCCAAGGCCGAGGCCCACGCAGAAGAATTCCCGCTGGTACAAATAAAAGACGAATCCTGCCACGGCCAGCAACGGCACTGCCACGCACATCATCGTAGTACCTGAGGGGTAGAGGGTGAGCATCAGCCGCCCGCCGATGAACAACACAGCGCCGAACAGCGCCAGCCAGATACTGCCGTGGAAATATTTTTTACCCCGGCGCATCACGGCCAGGACGATGCCGAGTCCCAGCGCCACCAGGCCGATCCAGCTCACCGCGCCCACCACGTCGGACATGACCGCTACCGTGCGGAACGTGCCCTGGACCAGGAAACGGTAGCACAAAAGGAAATAGATCTCTGCCACCATCAGAACGCCGAGCAGGCCCAGACACTGGTTCAGGATTGCAGATTCTTCCTTTGCCTTTTCCGTTTTTCTCCGGGCGCTCTGCGCTTTCAGCGCGTTCTTCTTTTCGAGGCTCTGTTTTTTTGCCATAGTATTCCTAACCCTCCAACGGGAGCCGCTGCAATCTGCGCTCCCCGTGATCATCTCAAAATTGCAATAAAAATAGTCTAACAGATTCAGACAAAATTTGCAAGGTGCAATCTTCATTCTTCCCCATAGAATCAAAAAATAAGACCGGCTGCGCATAAATGGGCAGTTTTGGGCCGGTTCTCCCGGAATTCTCGGTTGAGAAAGGAGAAGAAACGTGATATACTAAGCAGGACGCCGCTGGTAAAAGCGGGGCTTTCCCGCGCCCTTGGGGGGACGGAATGGCCTTTTTGTCCTGTTTTTGACAGAATTCTTCTTTATTTTATCATATATTGCATCATACTTGTATCAGAAAGGGGCTTCTTCGTGAAACGATGGCTCGTTCTCCTTTTAGCCGTCTGTCTGCTCTGCGGCTGCGCCGCCGGGCCGCAGGAGGCCAGCGCCCAGATTTTTTCCATGGATACTGTGATCGATATCACAGTTTACGGCGACGGCGCCCAGGACGTATTGCGCGACGCCCGCGCGGAGCTTGTGCGTCTTGACGGCGCCCTGTCCCGCCACGACAGCGGCAGCGCCCTTGCCGCCCTCAACCGCGGCGCGGGCGGTCCCGTTGCGGTGGAAGAGGAGCTGTACGATCTGCTGTACGCGGCGGCGGCGTATGCCGCCGATACGGGAGGGTGCTTTGATATCTCCGTTGCCCCGATCATGGATGCCTGGAATTTTACCGGGGATACCCCCCGTGTCCCGTCCCAGGCGGAGCTGGAGGCGCTGGCTGCCCATGTGGGCAGCGAACGCATCGTCTTTGACGGCGGTACGGTGACGCTGCCCGAGGGGATGGCCGTGGACCTGGGCGGCATTGCAAAAGGGTATGCCTCGGACCGCTTGGCCGCGCTGTTTGCGCAGCGGGGCGTCACCTCGGCCAAGGTCAGCCTCGGCGGCAACATCTATGTGCACGGTACGAAGACGGACGGCTCCCTCTGGCGTGTGGGCGTGGAGGACCCCAACGATCCGGGGAATTTTTTAGGCGCGGTGGAGCTGCGCGACCGGTTTGCCATCACCTCCGGCGGCTATCAGCGTTATTTTGAGCAGGATGGCGTAACTTATTACCATATTGTCGACCCAAAAACCGGCAATGTGGCCCGTAGCGGCCTGTTGTCCGCCACCGTCATTTGCGGCAACGGCGCCATGGGCGACGCTTTTTCCACGGCGCTGTTTGTCATGGGCCTGGACGCGGCGGTCGATTTTTGGCGGACGTACCCTGTGGAGTTCGACATGATCCTGGCCGACGATGACGGGCATGTCTATCTTACGGAGGGACTGCGGGACTGCTTTGATGCGTCCATCGCGGAGCATGAGTATGAATACATTTTCCTCTCAAAAGAATAACGCCGTGCCCCGCCTGCGGCCCGCGCCTCTGGACGCAGTGGTGGTGCTGGCGGTACTGGTGCTGGCGGCGGCGTTGTTTGCCGCGATGCTGCCAAAGCAAAGCGGCGGCGCGCTGGCTTGTACCGTCTCCCGGGACGGACAGGTGCTGGATACGTTTCCCGTGGAGGAAAACAGCCCGGGAGAGCGGGTGTACGGCGCGTACACAGTGTCCGTTGCCCAGGACGGGGCGGTGTCCGTTACCGCCGCGCCGTGCGCCGGACAGGACTGCGTGCGCACCGGGGCGGTCCGCCGGGCGGGACAGAACATCGTGTGCCTGCCGGGGCGGTTTGTTGTGGAGCTGTCCGGCACAGACGGAGACGGCAGCGGCGTGGATATCGTGGTGAGGTGAGGGACGATGAAAAACAATGTGCATCAGCTGACCCTCTGCGCCATCCTGACGGCCCTGGCCCTGGCCCTGTCCTATCTGGAAAATCTCTTTCCCGCGGCGCTGCTCCTGCCTTTGCCCGGCGTCAAGCTGGGCCTTGCCAATATCGTCACCGTCTTTGCCCTGTATTACCTCGGCGCGGTCCCGGCGCTGTCCATTCTGACCGCCCGCTGCCTGTTGGGGGCCATGTTTGTCGGCAACTTTTCCGCCCTGCTCTTTTCTCTCTTCGGCGGATTCCTTGCCATGGGCGTGATGATCCTGTTTCACCGGGTGCGGGGCCTTTCGATCTACGGCGTCTCCATTGCCGGCGCGGCGGGGCACAACACCGGCCAGGTGGCCGCAGCCATGGTCACGTTGGGCAGCGCGGCGCCCCTGGCATATCTTCCCGTGCTGCTCATCGTTTCCCTTTTTACCGGCGCGCTGACGGGTCTGATCGCGGCCCTGCTCTTTTCCGCCATGGACAAGATACAGACGCGCGGTGTACCGCCCCGGCCTGCCCCGTGAGTTCGAGGAGCATACGCCTGCGGTGAAAAACGGCGGCATGGCAGATGAAAAGGATTCTCCATTTCTGATTGACAACATTCCTGAAGAAGTGATATATTTATAACATCCAAGAAGTTAAAAATATATCACATGGAGGAATGGAACATGAAATCGAAAGTCACCTTAAAAGAAATGGTAGGAACAAAGATCATTTATGCGGTGCTCCTTGTCTGTTATTATTGGATGTGGGCAAGACGGGAATGGTATGATTATTATGATACCATTCAGTATATGGTTGCTTTATTCACCATTCTATTTTTTGCGTTGCAGGCAAACCGCATTTGGAAGTACAGTAAGGAAGAAAAGGACGAGTTGGCAATTCAGAACCTGTGCAGGGCAGACGCGATCGGATTGAAAATTATGGTGGCGGCCGCTGTTTTTATTGCCTTTGCCGGTGCTGTCGGAGCCATGGACGGAACAACGGCGGGCTATGCGCTGGTTGGGATGGTACTGGTACTGACGGTGATCCGGTTCATCCTGTTTTGTGTGATGGACAGCAAGGGAGTCTGAACCGGTCTTGCGGCCGCAGTCCGGTCCGTGATATTCTGCGTGGCAGATAGCAAGGAAGTTTGGTATGGCTCTTAAAACAAAGGTCAAGGAATATCGGGAGAAAAACGGATTGAAACAAAGCGAGTTGGCAGAACTGGTACACGCAAGGCGGGAAACGATTGTACATCTGGAAAACGGAAGGTATAATCCGTCGCTGAAGCTGGCCATGGACATTGCAAAGGTTTTTCATGTGACGGTGGAAGAGCTGTTTGAATTTACCCAGGACTGATCCTGACACTACCGCCGGAAACTTGAAGCTATCATATCATAAGGAGTTGACTGTATGGCGCTTCAGCTGAACAACAGCGACCGCAAGGACCGCATCATCCAGCAGCAGTTGGACCTGATCCGCACCCTGACGGCCAATAACATCAACCGTATGGACGCCGATTTCTGGGGTCCTGCTGCTGCGTCCAGGCCCGCCGTTCCGGACCGGCCTGGCGGGGACGCCCCCACCGGCGCGTCTCAACAGCAGGACGATGCGCCCAAGGACCAGACTGCTGCGGGCACCGGGGATGCGCCCGCGGCGGAATCCAAAGAGGAAACGCCGCCGAAGGAGGACATCGACGCGCTGAAGGAGGAGCTTCAGGGCTACATCGGCTTGCAGGCCGTCAAACAGGAGGTCGGCAATCTGATTAATATGGTGCAGATCTATCAAAAGCGCAGGGAGAACGATCTGCCCTGCACGGATATGTCCCTGCATATGGTCTTTTCCGGCAATCCAGGCACGGGCAAGACCACCATCGCCCGGATCATGGCCCGGATCTACCACAGCCTGGGCATTCTCTCCAAGGGACACCTGGTGGAGGTGGACCGCAGCGGCCTGGTGGCGGGCTATGTGGGCCAGACCGCCACAAAAACCACCAAGGTCATTCAAAAAGCCCTGGGCGGCGTGTTGTTCATCGACGAAGCCTACGCCCTCAACGGCCGGTCGGAAAACGATTTCGGCCAGGAGGCGATCGATACGCTGCTCAAGGCCATGGAGGACCACCGGGACGATCTGGTGGTCATTGTGGCGGGCTACGATGGGCTGATGGATACGTTCATCCACAGCAATCCCGGTTTGGAATCCCGCTTCAACCGCTATCTCCACTTTGACGATTATTCGATCGAGGAACTGGTCCGTATTTTTGAGATGCAGTGCAAAAAGGGCTGCTACGAGATGGACGGGGAGACGAAGCAGGCCATCCAGCTGTTGATCGCGGAGCGCAACAAGGACGCCTCGTCCTTTGGCAACGCCCGCGGGGTGCGCAACATTTTTGAGCAGCTGCTCACGGCCCAGTGCAACCGTCTGGCGGAGCAGGAGGAGCTGACGAAGGACGACCTGATGCGGCTCACCGTTGCAGATGTGGACGCCGTGCGCGCCCTGCCGGAAAAGAAGCTGAATTGAAAAACGAAACTGGAATGAAAAAAGGGGAACGGGAGCATGCTCCCGTTCCCCTTTTTTCATTATGATCTGCCGCTCAGCAGCTGTACGCGGTAACCGTCCGGGTCGCGCACGAACCAAAAGGTCACGCCGGGCGCGGGAGAGACCGGTCCCTCCGCGCTGTCCGCGCAGGCGTCCAGGGCCTGGGTCAGGCCCGCCGGAACGATACCGACGGATATGCTCCCGCTGGGAGCGGGCGGCACGGCGCCCTGGATCAGCTCCAGATGTGTGGTGTCCCCCTGCCCCAGGAATGCGATGCGGTTGGGCCCCGCCTGCTTTTCCTCCAGCAGCGGGAGGCCCAAAAGGCCGCAGTAAAAGGCAAGGCTCCGTTCAAGATCGGAAACAAACATTGTGGTAAGGGCAAACAAAGACAACGCCTCCTTTTTCCTTATCGGATGGTTGCTTCTACGCTACCACAAAACCCAGGCCCTGTCAACGCCCCGGCCCGCGGCACTTTTGAAGGTCGCGGCGTCAGCCCAGGGCGACGTCCAGGGTCATCATGATCAAAAAGCCCACGGCAAAGGCCGCCACGCCCCGGAGGGAGCGCCGGCCGCCCACGTCCGGCAGCAGCTGCTCGGCCACGACGTACAGCATGGCGCCCGCGGCAAAGGCGAGGCAATAGGGCAGCAGGGGCTGGAGCAGGCCCGTCAGCACCAGCATCAGCGCTGCGCCCACAGGTTCTACCGCACCGGAGCCCACGCCCACCAGAAAAGCCCGCCCTTTTTTCATCCCGCATCCGGCCAGCGGCAGCGAGATGATCGCGCCCTCCGGGATGTTCTGGATGGCGATTCCCGCCGCCAGGGCGAAGGCGGCCGCCGGGATCACGTTGCCCGACAGCAGTCCGGCGAAGGCTGCGCCCACGGCCATTCCCTCTGGGATGTTATGTAGCGTCACCGCCAGGAGCATCATGCTGCTTTTCGTACCGCCCGGTACGAACTGGGGTTCGGGCAGATAGTGGTCCAGCACCATCAGCAATCCGAAGCCCACGGCAAAGCCGGTGGCCGCCGGAAGAAACGCCGGTATGCCCATCTCCTGGGCGCCGTCGATGGCGGGCAGCAGGAGCGACCAGACGGACGCCGCCGTCATTACGCCCGCGGCAAAACCAAGCAGCAGTTTTTCCACTGCGGTGTTCAGCGTTCGCAGGAAAAAAACGCAGACTGCGCCGAGGCTCGTTCCCAAAAACGGCACGAGCAGTCCGAAAATAGATTCCATAATTGTTGTATCCCCCATTGTGTGATCTGGGCAAACTGCCCTTGTTTTACTTTATGCGACAGCGCCCGGTCCGGTCACAGCCCTTGACAGCGGGAGCGAAGGCGCTTATGATGGGTAACGCGGCGGGCTTGCCTGCCATTTTTGCGCAGATTTACACAGAGGGGAAGAACCATATGGAATATCAAACGATCCTGTTCGACCTGGACGGCACGCTGCTGGACTCCCTGCCGGGCCTGCTGCACAGCGTCAATGCGGCCATGATTCGCTGCGGCTGCCCGGTCCATACCTATGAAGAGGTCCGGTCTTTTGTGGGCAACGGCGTGCGTAAGCTCATGGAGCGCGCCCTGCCCGGACAGCCGGACGGCCCCGGACTGGAGGACGCGCTGGCCGCCTTTGCGGAGGACTATAAAACCGCGATGTTTTCCGGATCCACGCCGTATCCCGGCATTTTGCCGCTGTTGAAGACCCTTCATGAGGAGGGGTACGCCATGGCGGTGGTGTCGAACAAGACGGACTCCGCCGTACAGGCGCTGGTGGAGCGCTTTTTCGGCGAGTTTATCGCCGTTGCCGTGGGGGACCGGCCCGGTCTTGCGCGAAAGCCCGCGCCCGATGGCGTGTATGCGGCCCTGTCGGCCTTAGGCAGGGAGGCGGACTGCGCGGTCTATGTGGGCGACAGCGAGGTGGACGTGGAGACGGCCCGCCGCGCGGGGCTGCCGTGCCTATCCGTGGCTTGGGGCAACCGGACGGCCCATACGCTGCTGCGGGCCGGGGCGGCGTCCATTTCCCATACGCCGGAGGAGCTGCTGGCGGCGATCCATGCCGGCGGAGCCGGTTTGCAGAGGTGAGCCGGTCCGACGCAAGAAGGACGGTATGAAAAAGTGAAACTTTTATTATTGAAAATATGCGAGAGGACACGTTTCGCGGCGGTAAAATACTTGACATTGCTTGTATGGGTGATCTATAATAATTCATTACAGTATGGCGCAGGCAGAGCGGAAAAGCGAGCGGGACGGGAAGAAAAAGCCCGCCGGCACCTGCGATTTTAAGGAAGCACGCGCCTTTTGCGGTGCAGAAGAAAGGGAACGGAACTATGGCAGCAACAAACGAGTACAGAATGAGCGCAGCACGTTATGAGGAACTGAAGAAGGAGTTGGAATACAGCAAGACCACCCGCGCCGACGAGGTCTCGGAGCAGATCAAGATTGCCCGCGGCTTTGGCGACCTTTCTGAAAACAGCGAATACGATGAAGCGAAAAATGAACAGGGCAAGCTGTATTCCCGCATTGCGGAGCTGGAAAATATTCTGGAGCATGCCGTCATTATCGATGAAAGCGACCAGCCTACGGACCAGGTGACCATCGGCAGCAAGGTGGGCGTGACCAACGTCAAGACCGGGGTGGCGGGCTCCTATCAGGTGGTCGGTTCCCAGGAGGCGGACCCCATGCACGGGGCGGTGTCCGAGGAGTCTCCCTTCGGGAAGGCGCTGCTGGGCGCCAAGGTGGGCGACCAGGTCTCTGTGGAAGCGCCTGTGGGCACCATCGTCTATCAGATCGACACCATCGACCGCTGAGGCGGCGCGTCTGACATACAGACATACAAAGGAGGAAACGAACCATGGCAGAGGAAAAGAAGCAGGCCGAGCAGAATACCGGCGATCTTTTGAAGATCCGCCGGGACAAACTGGAGGCGCTTCAGGAGGCGGGGGAAGATCCCTTCCAGCAGACCCGCTTTGACTTTGACGCCACCACCGCCCGCGTCCGCGCGGAGTTCGACGCCCTGGAGGGCACGTCCGTTTCCCTGGCAGGCCGCATGATGAGCAAGCGGGTGATGGGAAAGGTGAGCTTTTGCGATCTTCAGGACGGCGCGGGCCGCCTTCAGCTTTATGTCCGTCGGGACGAGCTGGGGGAGGAGGCCTACGCCAAGTTCAAAAAGTTTGACATCGGCGATATCATCGGCATCCGCGGCGTGGTGTTCCGCACCCAGCGGGGGGAGATGTCCGTCCGCTGCGATGAGGTCACGCTGCTGGCAAAATCGCTCCAGCCCCTGCCCGAGAAGTTCCATGGCTTGCAGGACAAAGAGCTGCGCTACCGCCAGCGTTATGTGGACCTGATTGTGAACCCGGAGGTCAAGCAGAATTTCATCATCCGTTCCCGGTTCATCAAGTTTATGCGGGATTATCTGGACCGCATGGGCTATATCGAGGTGGAGACGCCGGTGTTGAATACCCTGGCTGGCGGCGCTGCCGCCCGTCCCTTCGTGACCCATCACAATACGCTGGATATCGATATGTATATGCGCATCGCCACGGAGCTGCCGTTGAAGCGGCTGATCGTGGGCGGAATGGACCGCGTGTATGAGATCGGCCGTATTTTCCGCAACGAGGGCATGGACCCCAAGCATAACCCGGAATTCACCACCGTGGAGCTGTACCAGGCGTATACGGATTTCCACGGCATGATGGACATCGCCGAGGGCATCCTCTCCGGCGCGGCCAAGGAGATTTTAGGCGGCTACCAGGTGCAGTGGCAGGGCTATGACGTCGATCTGACCCCCGGCTGGCGCCGTTTGACCATGGTGGAAGCCGTAAAGGAATATGTGGGCATCGATTTTGATGCCGTGACAGATGACGCGGAGGCCATTGCCGCGGCCAAGGCCAAGGGCGTGGAGATTGCGGAGAGCGCCGAGCAGACCTGGGGCAGCGCCCTGTATGCCTGCTTTGACCAGCGGGTGGAGGAGCATCTCATCCAGCCCACGTTTATCACGATGTACCCCGTGGAGGTTTCGCCCCTGACCAAGCGCAGCCCGAAGGACCCGCGCCTGACGGAGCGATTTGAGCTGTTCATTGCCCATAGCGAGCTGGCCAACGCTTATTCGGAGCTGAACGATCCCATCGACCAGCGCCGGCGGTTTGAAAAGCAGGTGGAGCAGCGGGCGCGGGGCGACGACGAGACGGAGATGCTGGACGAGGATTTCCTGAACGCGTTGGAATACGGTATGCCCCCCACGGGCGGAATGGGCATGGGCATCGACCGCGCCGTCATGCTGCTCACCGGCAGCGAGTCCATCCGCGACGTGCTCCTGTTCCCCAC
>CANSLL010000064.1 GCA_947647695.1 uncultured Clostridia bacterium
GGGGCTTGATGTCCCGATGGATGATACCGCGGCCATGGGCATGGCCCAGACCTTTCATGATCTGGGTGATAAAATGCAGCGCTTCCCGCCAGTTCAACTGGCCACGGCGCTCCATGTACTGTTTGAGGGATATGCCGTCGATCAGCTCCATCACGATATATTCCGTGTCCGTATCGTGGGAAACGTCGTAAACAGAAACGATATTCGGGTGGGACAGCATGGCGACCGCCTGGGCTTCATCGTAGAAACGGCGGCGGAACTCCGCATTCTGGGCAAGCTCGCTCTTGAGCACCTTAACTGCCACCTGGCGGTTCAGCCGGTGGTCCATCGCCTTATACACCACCGCCATACCACCGGTGCCAATGACCTCCAGAAGCTCATAGCGTCCGTCCAGCATTTTGCCAATATGGGCATCCATCTTATTCCTCCGCCTCCTTTCCATATTCCATCAGAACGACCGTCACATTGTCGGGCGCGCCCCGGTCGATGGCAATCTCCATCATGCGTTCCAGACAGGTCTCCACACCGCCGCCGTGGAGCACCTCATAAAGGATCTCCTGATCGGACACGGTATTCACCAGGCCGTCGCTGCACAGCAGCAACCGGTCTCCCGCCTCCAGCGTCACATGGAACGTATCGCAGCAAACCTTTCTCTCCGTCCCCAACGCCCGGGTAATCAGGTTGCGGTTGGGATGGTTGCGGGCCTCCTCCTCGGTAATATCGCCGTTTTCCAGCATGTCCTGCACCAGGGAATGATCCCGGCTGACCGCGTGGATGCCGGAAGCGTTCAAAAGATACGCCCGGCTGTCGCCCACGTTGAAAACCGTCGCCTCCTCTCCTCGGCAGATTGCGGAGACCAGCGTCGTACCCATACCACGGCAGTCCTCGTTTTCCTGGGCCTGGCCGTACACCGCCTCATTGGCCGCATCCACCGCAGCCAGACCCACCGCGGTGATCTCCTCCGCCGTCTGTTCCTCTGTCAGGGCGTCCCGCAGGGCGTCCAGATACTGGTCCACCGCCATAGATGACGCCACAGAACCGGCCCGCGCGCCGCCCATGCCGTCACAGACAACGGCAATGTCACAGCCCGCATGTTTCAAAACGCCGCAGGCGTCCTGATTTTCCTTGCGCACTGCGCCCCGGTCCGTTTTTTGCCAAATTTTCATTGCTTTTTCACCTGTTGTTCCTTTCGCTCCTCCTGGAGCATGCTCCGCCGAAGCTGGCCGCAGGCGGCGTCAATATCGCTGCCCAGGCGGCGCCGGACGGTGACCGCCACGCCGCGCTGTTCCAGCTTCTTTTGAAACGCCGCCATACGTCTGCTGGGCTGCAGGGGGCTTTCCGCAATATGGTTCAATCCGATCAAATTGACGTGGGCGGGCATCCCGCGCAGCAATTTTGCCAGCAGCTCCGCCTGCGCGTCAGAATCGTTGACGCCGTCGATCAAGGCGTACTCAAAGGAAATCCGCCGCCCTGTCCGCTCAAAATAGGACCGGCAGCTCCGCAGCAGCGCCGCAACGCCCCATGTGCGGTTGATGGGCAGCAGGCGGCTGCGCGTTTCGTCATCTGGCGCATGGAGGGACACCGACAGCGTCAGCTGTAAATTGCTGCTGGCCAGACGGTCGATCTGTTCCACCAAACCGCAGGTGGACAAGGAAATATGCCGCATCCCGATGTTCATCCCGTCCGGGTGGTTGACCAGCGCCAAAAATTTCATCACGTTGTCGTAATTATCCAGCGGCTCGCCGATCCCCATCAACACGATATGGGATACCGGCTCCCCGGAATCGAGTTGGGTAAACAGGACCTGGTCCAGAATCTCCGACGGTTCCAGCCGCCGCACAAAGCCCGCCTGGGTAGACGCGCAAAACGCGCAGCCCATTTTGCAGCCCACCTCTGTGGAAATGCACACAGAATTTCCGTGGCGGTACTTCATCAGCACCGTCTCGATGCAGTTGCCGTCGTGGAGCCGCCAGAGATATTTGACCGTTCCGTCTATCCGGGAGATCAGCTTCCGCTCCACGGCGGGGACTGTGATGTAGTAGTACTCTTTCAGCTTCTCCCGCAGGGGCTTGGACAGGTTCGTCATACCGTCAAAAGAGACTGCGCCGCGGTGAAGCCAGGAAAAAATCTGTTTCCCGCGAAAGGCGCTTTCCCCCAGCTCCCTCAATTCCGCCGCGATCTCTTCTTCATTCATGGATTTGATATCGCGCCTCATGCCGCACCTGCCTTCTCAGTCCCGGCGGCGCATCCTACAGATGTAGAATCCGTCCGTCCCATGGCGCTGGGGCCAAAGGGTGATCTGCCCTGCCGTCATCGTACCCAGAGGATCAGGCAGAGAAAACGCCTCTCTGATAAAACCATCATGATGTTTCAAAAATGTATCCGTCACACCTTCGTTCTCCTCCGGCAGCAGCGTACAGGTGGAATAGACCAGCGCTCCGCCGGGCTTGACATAGCGCGACGCATTTTCCAGGATCGCCAGCTGGACCCGCGGCAATCCGGCGATCTCCCCGTCGCCCTTGAAACGGATATCCGGCTTTTTGCGGATGATGCCAAGTCCGCTGCAAGGAACGTCGCACAAGACCACATCCGCCGCCTCGGCCAGCTCCGGGCGAAATACCTTCCCGTCACCGCTCTCCGCCGTGATGCAGTGCAGGCCCAGCCGGGCTGCGCCCTCCCGGATCAGGCGGAGTTTCGACTTATGTAAATCGAAAGCCAGCAGGCGGCCCCGGTCTTCCATCTCTATGGCCATGGCAAAGGATTTCCCGCCGGGCGCCGCACAAAGATCGAGCACATCCGCACCAGGGACAACTCCGGCGGCAAGCGCCGTCAGGCGGGCCGCAGCGTCCTGGACAAGGAAACTTCCCTTGCGGAACGCCTCGAACTGCTCCAAGTCCCCTGTTTTCGTCAGGGTATAGCACCCGGCCAGCCAGGGATGGCGTTCCCATGAAGCGCCCGCCGCCGTCAGTTCCCGTTGGAGCGTCTCCTCGTCTGTACGCAGGGGATTGATCTGGATGGTCGTGGGTACCGCTTCATTGTTGCCGCGCAGAAACGCCTCGGTCTCCTCCGGCCCCAACAGCGCCAGGAATCGGCGCGTCATCCAAAGGGGATGACTGTACCGGATGGATAAGGTCTGGGCAATGTCCCCCTGGGGCAACTCCGGCAGCGCATCCTTGCTGCGGGACAACCGGCGCAGGACCGCATTGACAAGCCCCGCTGCCCGCGCCCGGTCGTGGGCCTTGACCAGCTCCACCGACTCGCTGACGGCGGCGCTGTCTGGCACACGGTCCAAAAACAGGATCTGGAACGCGCCCAGTCGCAGCACATCCAGGACCACCGGCTCCAACTGCTCCGGCCTTTGGGTGCAGTAGCAGCCGATGTAATGATCCAGCAGCTGGCGGTTTTGCAGCACGCCGTAGCCCAGGCGCGTCGCCAGCGCCGCGTCCCGGCTGTCCAGTCCGCCCTTTCGGATGGCGCTCTTCAGGTATCCGTCGGACCAGGCGTTGTCCCGCCGGCCGGCGATCAGCGTATCCAGAGCAACGGCCCTGGCAGTTTTTTTCTCCATCAATCGCTGCTCCTACTCATATTCAAAAAAATCAGCAGATAGCGCAGCAGATACAGCAGAGACATCAGCAGCGCCGCCACATAGGTCAGCGCCGCGGCCCGCAGCACCTTGCGCGCGCCGGGATATTCGTCCTCATAGAGCATCCCCGTCCCTTCGATGGTCGCCAGGGCGCGGCGGGAGGCGTCAAACTCCACCGGCAGGGTAATCAGCTGGAACAGGGTCGTCAGGGAAAAGAGCAGCACGCCGAGGCCAAACCAGGACTGGCTGTACAGCACCATACCGATCACGATCAGGATATAGGAAAAATAGGAGCCGAACCGGCAGGCCGGGATGATGGCAGACCGGACGCGGATGGGAAAATACTGCGCCGCGTACTGGCAGGCGTGGCCCGCCTCATGGCTCGCAACACCCACCGCCGCGATGGTCGGACTGTCATAGACGCTCTCGGAAAGATAGATCGTGTTGTCGCGGGGATCGTAGTGGTCGGACAGATGCCCGCTGCACCGGCCGATGGAAACACCGGACACGCCGTTGGCCCGCAGCACCGCCTCCGCCGCCTGAGCGCCGGTCATATACCGGCGGTTCGGGGCCTGGGAGTACTTGCGGAACTGATGGCTCACCTGATACTGCGCCCAACCGGACAGGATCAAAATCGCAATCAAAAGAACCCAAAACATGGTAGCATTCACCTCAAATCACACATCGCACAAAAAAGCATCAAATCTGGATCGGATGTCCCAGCAAATACGCCGCGGCGGTCATCCGTTTGCCGCCGGGCGCTTGCAGCTCCGTGATGCGGAGCACTTTTCCGTCGCCGCAGACGACGGAGATGCCCGCCTTATCCGCCGCCACAATGCTCCCCGCGGGAGCATCATGCTCCGTCCCCGTCTCCTCCGCACCGTACAGCTTGACGGGCGCGTCGGAAAAGAGCGTCGTGGACGCCGCCGGCCACGGGAGCAGGCCGCGAATTTGGCAATGGATCTTATGGGCGCTGTCAGGCCAGTTTACGGCGGACAGCTCCTTGCCGAGCATGGGCGCATAAGTCGCCGCCGCGCTGTCCTGGGGCGTCTCCCGGACGGTGCCGCCGGTAATGGAAATAACCGTCTTGGACAACAGCTCCGCGCCCAACTCCGCCAGACGGGCCGTCAGGGCGCCGGCATCCTCCTGGGGGCCGATGGGCGTTTTGACCGTGTCGATGATATCGCCCGCGTCCAGCTCCGCAGCCATACGCATGATGGTCACGCCCGTTTCCGTCTCGCCGTTCAGAATCGCCCAGTTGATGGGTGCTGCGCCGCGGTACTTGGGCAGCAGCGACGAATGGACATTGATCGCGCCCCAGGCCGGCGCATTGAGGATCTCATCGGGTAATATCTTCCCGTAGGCCGCCACCACGATCAGCTCCGGGTCCAGCTCTTTTACGATATCATACGCTGTGCCGTCCTTCATTTTCACCGGCTGGTAAACGGGGATCTCCCGGGAAAGGGCATACTCTTTCACCGGAGAAAAGGCCAGCTTATGGCCGCGGTTCTTCGGCTTGTCCGGCTGCGTGAATACGCCGCAGACCGCGTGGCCATCCTCCACCAGACGCTTCAGAGACGGTACGGCAAAGTCCGGCGTTCCCATAAACAGGATCTTCATTCCTCCGCTCCCTCTTCTTCGTACTCGTCTTCATGTTCCTCGTAGTAGGCGCGCAGCTCTTCCTCCGTCAGGAAATGATCCACATGCTCATCAAACATATGGCCATCCAGATGCTCGATCTCGTGGCAGAAACACCGGGCCGTCATCTCCGTACCCTCGACCTCAAAGGCATTGCCGTTCCGGTCAAAGGCGCGGACGCGCACATGATCCGGCCGGGTGACCATGCCGTACTTTCCCGGCAGGCTGAGGCAGCCCTCCGGCCCGGTCTGTTCGCCGTCGCTTTCCAGGATCTCCGGGTTGACCAGCTCCAACATCTCCCCGTCCTCGTTGACAACGATACAAATGCGGCGCATGACTCCCACCTGGGGACCGGCCAGGCCCGCGCCGTCGGCGTCGGCCAGCGTCTCCTTCATATCGTCCAGCAGGATATGGAGCCGCTCATTATACTCTGTCACTGCCCGGCATTTTTTATTCAGGATCGGATCGCCTTTTTTTACAATATTCCTCAATGCCATTTTTCTGTTTCCTCCTAATCCATCGCATTACAGTGAACGAATACGTTCAATGCCCGGTTCTCGCCGTCGGCGCTGAATGCTTTGATATAGTATTCTATAAATCCACGCACCGTTCTATTATTTTTTGCCACAAGGCAAATATGATAACGGTAGCGGTTATTGACCTTTGCAACCGGCGCGGGCGCGGGGCCTAAAACCGTCATACGCTGGTTTTCATACGCGCTGTTTCCGTCCAGCGCCGAACGCATGGCCTCCCGCAGCGCGGCGCTGGCACGGAGTACCCGCGCTTCCTCCGCGCCGGATACCACAATGGTAAACAAATCAAAAAAGGGCGGATATTCATGGAGCCGGCGCATACGGATCTCGCCTTGATAAAACTGCTCATAATCCTGCCGGGCGGCGCAGCGCAAAACATCGTTGTCCGGCGTAAAGGTCTGGATGACCGCCCGGCCGCCCTTACCGCCCCGGCCCGCCCGGCCAATCACCTGGGTCAGCAGGCTGAACGTGCGCTCCGCGGCGCAATAGTGATCCACATACAAGGAAAGATCCGCGGAAAGGACGCCCACCAGCGTCACGTTTTCAAAATCCAGCCCCTTGGCCACCATCTGGGTCCCCAAAAGGACCGGCACCCGCTTGTCTGCAAACTCCCGCAAAATGCGCTCGTGGCCGCCCCGCGCGGAAACGGTATCCGCATCCATGCGCAAGATCTCCATGCCGGGAAACAGCGTGTGCAGCTCCTCCTCCGCCTTCTGGGTCCCAGCGCCGATGTGCTTCATCCTGCCGCCGCAGGCGGGGCAGTCCTCCTCCGCCACTCTGGAATGACCGCAGTAGTGGCACATCAGCCGCCCGTTGGCGCTGTGATAGGTCAAGGGCACGCTGCAATGGGGGCATTGGGGAACATAGCCGCATTCGCCGCACAGCAGCATCCGGCTGCTTCCCCTGCGGTTCAGAAGCAAAATGCTCTGCTCCCCTTTTTCCATGTTCTTCTCCAGCTCCCGCCGCAGCAGAGAACTCACCGATCCGGTGTTGCCCGCGCGCACTTCCTCCCGCATATCCGCAAACAGGACCTGGGGCAGCGCCCGCCGGTTATACCGCTGGCGCAGCCGGGCGAACTGATAAAGCCCCTCCCTGGCGGCGTAGGATGCAGTGACCGACGGGGTCGCCGAACCCAGCACCAGCACGGCGTTGTTCTCGGCGCACAGATACCGGGCAACCTCCGAGGCATGGTAGCGCGGCGGCGTTTCGGAGCGGTACGACGTCTCCTGTTCCTCGTCCAGGATCACAAGGCCGATATCAGTCAAAGGCGCGAAGATCGCGCTGCGCGTGCCCAGCACCAGCTTTACCTCGCCCCGGCGGATGCGTTTCCATTGGTCGTACAGCTCCGTCATGCGCAATCCGCTGTGGAGCATAACGACGCGGTCGCCGAAGTAAGCGGAAAACCGGTCCATCATCTGGGGCGTCAGGGCGATCTCCGGCACCAGCACGATCACCGTCCTGCCCCGGTCAATCACATCCATCGCCAAGCGGATATAGACCAGCGTCTTGCCGCTGCCGGTCACGCCGTGGAGCAATACGGTGGCGGCTTTTTCCCCACGCGTCAGGGCAGCGATCTGCTCATAAGCTGCCTGCTGCTCGTCGTTGAGGACGATCTCCGCCCCCGGAGGAACGGCGCGTCCCGATTCGATGCGCAGCTTTTCCTCCTCGCACACCTCCACCAGTCCCGCCTTTTTCAGCGACCGAACCGTGGCCGGAGACGCTCCGGTAAAATAGCAAAGCTCCGCCTGGGACGCGCTGCCCACGGCGCACAGCAGCTTGACCAGCTCATAGCGCAACGGCGCAGAGCGCTGCTTGCCCTCCACGGCGGCCATGGCGTCCTCGGCGGGAACGGCAAGGGAGACGATCTTCTGCTTGCCGTCCTTGACCTGGCGCATGGCCTCCGCTTCCCGGCGCAAAATTCCCTGCGCGCACAGCTCCTTCAGCACTGCGCCGCTCCGTGCGCCGCAGTTGGCCCGCAACAGCTCCTCTTCCCCCTTGCCGCCGTTGGCGTACAACAGGTCGAGCACCGTCCAGGCGCCCGGGAGCTGCTCTGTCCGCAGATACGCCTCCGCCCGGTCCACGCCGGGACAGGGGGTATAGACGACCTGTGTGCGAAACCACAGGCCCGCCGGCAGAATCGTCCGCACGGCGTCATACATGGTGCAGAAATAGCGCTCGCGCATCCAAAGGGCAAGGCGGATGCCAGACTGATCCAATACGGGCGAAGCGTCCAGCAGGGAAAGCACTTCCTTCATCCCCTTTTTCCTCTCCCCGGTCTCCACAGCCAGTACGACGCCCTCCGCAATGCGGCTGCCCCGTCCAAAGGGGACCAGCGCCCGCATCCCGGCCTGTACGGCCTCCTGCAATCCTTCCGGCACCAGGTATGTATACGGCTTGTCGATCCGGTATGGCACCGCAGCCACCGCGACCCGCGCGATTTTGACCTCTTCCACGAGAAATTCCCTCACATTTCCTCACTGTACGGCGCAGGACGTGGGAAAAACCGCGGCAGGCAAGGAATCCCTCTCTCCCTTGCCTGCACCGCGCAGTCTTTCACTCTTCCACGACTGCCTGAAGGTCCGCCTCCAGCGCCAGCTCTGCCTCGTCCGTATTGGTCGCATGGTAAAGATCGTCACGATCCACCGTGATTTTTCCGGCCGCTACCTCGTTGATGGCCATTGTGACAGGCTTCTTTGCCAGCGGCTCGCCGGTCTTTTCCGCCTCGTCCGCCATTTCGCGGGCCTTGCGGGCCACCACATTCACCAGCAGATAGCGGTTCGGTACCTGCTCGTTCAACGTGTCTACAGAAGGGTACAATAACATGATTCATCCATCCAATCTGCCTTCCGGCAAAAAATTTTCTTCCTGTTTTCCCCAGGGGGACATCTCTTACATCCCGTGCTCCCGGGCCAACTCCGCCGCACGCTCTGCGCTCCGGCAATGCTCCGCGACCATGATCGCCTCCAGCTCTGCCGCGGCATGCTCCACCTCGTCGTTGATGACGATGTAATCGTAATCCTTTGCCTGGGAAAATTCCTCCCTGGCGCGGGACAGACGCTCCCGGATCTTTTCCGCGCTGTCCGTTCCGCGCTCCGTCAGACGGCGCGCAAGCTCCTCCCAGGAGGGCGGCGCAATGAAGATCCGCACCGCCTCCGGGCGCTTTTTCTTCACATTGCCCGCGCCCTGGACCTCGATATCCAACAAAACGTTGCGCCCCGCATCGATCGCTTCATCCACATACTTTGCCGGCGTCCCGTAGTAGTTGCCCACATACTCCGCCCATTCCAGCAACGCCTCCTCTTCGATCAGCGCCCGGAATTCCTCCGGCGTATGGAAATGATAATGTACGCCATCTTCCTCCCCCGGACGGGGCTCACGCGTGGTGGCGGACACAGAAAAGTAAAAGTCCTGCCGCTGGGAAAGCATTTGTAGGATCGTGCTTTTCCCCACGCCGGACGGCCCGGACAGCACGAACAGTTTACCGCGCTTCATCCTCTCTCTCCTTCTTCCTCATAGCGTTCGACCACGATTCCCATCCGCTCCGCTACCACCTCCGGCGCAATCGCCGCCAGGATCACATGGTCGCTGTCCATCAGCAAAACGGATTTCGTCTTTCTCCCGTAGGTGGCGTCCACCAGCATCCCCCGCTCCCGCGCATCCTGGATCATACGCTTGATGGGCGCAGAATCGGCGCTCACAATGGCCAGCAGCCGCTCGTCGGAGATCAGACTGCCAAAGCCGATATTGATCAGTTTCATCGGACGGCCTCACTCCACATTCTGGATCTGCTCGCGCATTTTCTCGATCTCCGCCTTCAGCGCCACCACATACCCGGTGATCTCCAGATCGCTGCATTTTGAGCCGACCGTGTTCGCCTCCCGGTTCAACTCCTGGATCAGGAAATCCACCTTGCGTCCCACAACGCCGCCGGCCTGAAGCATCGCCCGCAGCTGGGCGGTGTGGCTGCGGAGACGGACCGTCTCCTCGTCCACCGCCACCTTATCGGCATAAACGGCGGCTTCCATCAGGATACGGTTTTCATCGATGGAGGCGCTTTGCAGCACCTCTTTCATTTTAGCCGTCAGCCGCTCCCGATATTCCGCAACGGTCCGGGGAGAGCGGATTTCGATTTTTTCCGTCAGCTCCTCGATCGCGGCAAGGCGCGCTTCGATATCCTCCTGGAGCTTCCGCCCCTCCGTCTCCCGCATGGCGGTATAGCCCGCCAGAGCCTCATCCAGCACGGCGCAGATATCGGCGCTCAGGCTTTCCAGATCCTCGTCCGCCTTCGTTACGGACAATACGTCGGAAAAGCGGGCCACGCCCAGCACCGACGTATCATCCCGCAAGTCGTATTCCTCTGCCAGGGTGCGCAGGGCGCGCACATAACCCGCCGCCAGATCGTGATTAACGACCACAACAGACGATTCCGCGCCCACGGACGCGATCGTCACGAACACATCCACCTTGCCGCGGGTGACGGCCTTTTGGACACGGGATTTGACCGCGTCCTCGCAGAAGGTATACACCCGCGGGATCTTTACCGTACAGTCGAGAAAGCGGTTGTTGACCGAGCGCACCTCCACTGTGATATCCCGCTGGTTGACCGTCTCTCTGGCGCGGCCGTATCCGGTCATGGAACGTATCATTTTCCCTGTTTCCTCCTTCTTTTTTAACAGCACAGGCATATGCGTCCGCGGCTGCATACGGTGCAGCAAAGGCCAAGGCAAAGCATGGTCTGGCACCAGTTGCAGCCCATCATCCCGCCGCTGCCGAAGCCCGCGGGGCGGTAGGCCGAACCGCCGCTGCGCATATACTGATATGCCTGTTGATATTCTCTGTTATCCGGCTCCATATGGTATGCCGCTTCAAATTCCTGGGCCGCTTCCTCCAGCCAGCCGCGGTAATAACGGATCACACCCTTGAGATAATGCCACTGGGCCGAACGGTCCCGCATCTGCTCCAGCATCTGCTCCGCGCCCTCCAGGTCGCCCTGGCTGATCGCCATGCGGATCTGCTGGAACATCGCACTGCCGCTGCCGCCGCTGTCCGGGCCCGGTCCGCCGTACCAGTTCTCTCGGGATGTTCTGCCGGACGTTCCGCCGCCGGGCCCGCCGCCGCCCTTGCGCCGCTGCTGGATCAGGGCGTAGGCCTCGTTGATCTCCTTCATCTTTTCCTCTGCCATGGACTCCATGGGACTGCCGTGGTAGTGGTCGGGATGATATTTTCGCGCAAGCTCGCGGTATGCGCGCCTGACTTCATCGTCGCTGGCATCAGGGCTGATTTGCAGTACCTGATAGGGGTCTGTCATCATGGATCTGGTTCCATCCTTTCCCTCGTTCCCCTGGAAACCGGCAGCTGGCCGCGGCGACACAGAGAATCCTTTGCCTGCGCGGGCCATCTGCCCTCCAACACCAACCGTCCTGTGGAAGGAAGGCCGTAATAAATGATATTTTCCAATACGCCCTTCCACTGTCCCCACTCCGCCAGGGCAAAGGCGGAGGAAAGCAGATTCACAGAATGATCCAGCGTGGCGATCAGGCGCTGCCGGCTGTCTCCGTCCAGTGTGCCGTCTACCGCGCCAAAGCGGCAGATCAAAGGGTTATAGCGCCCCTTTGCCGCGTCCTCTGCCAAATCGTCCAGCGCATCGATCAAATAGATCCAGCGTCCCAGATGATACAACAGCTGGCCCAGGACCGCCTGGCGCCCAGGATCGTCCGAACAGTAAGCCGCGGCGCTCAAGATCCCGGCAAAGGCGTCCGCCGGACGGTCAATAGACGCGCAACGCTCCTGTTCCAAGACGCGGAGCCGGGAAAGGTTTTCCCGCGCCAGGCGCGCAAACTCCGGGCAGCGCGCCTCCGCC
>CANSLL010000065.1 GCA_947647695.1 uncultured Clostridia bacterium
GGATACATGCTCCCAAAGACAATGTCAATTTATTAAATTGACAAAAAAATCGAAGATTTTTTTAAGCCCAACAAACGAGAAAGGTGCTTTTTGTAAAAAACTCCTTGTTTGCCCAAATTTATTGGCTATTTACACAAAAGCCGCTTTGTTTACTTCCAAAGCAAATACTCTCAAGGCACTTTTTCGAAACTCCGAACGGGTGAGCCACCCCACGAAAACCTCACAAATTCGACCAGTCGATCACATGCTTGTTTTTGATAAAATATTCCACGCCGGAATAGACCGTTGCCAGCAGGATCACGATCCAGCAGGCAGTATTGACCATCGGCGGGATGGGCAGGAGCATGAGCAGAATGCACACCATCGTGGCGGCGGTCTTAATCTTGCCGGACCAGGCCGCCGCGATCACCTTCCCCTCCGTGGCGGCGATCATCCGCAAGCCGCTCACCGCCAGCTCCCGCGCCAACACGACTGCCAACACCCAAGCGGGCATCTGGCCCCAGGAAACAAACATCAGCATCGCCGTCATCACCAGCACCTTGTCCGCCAACGGGTCCATGAATTTGCCAAAGTCCGTCACAAGACCGCGGCTGCGGGCAATGTAGCCGTCGAGGAAATCCGTTGCGCTGGCCACGGCAAAAATCGCCAGGGCGACGTAACGGCAGTTGGTAAAATCCGCATACAGTACGATCAAAAACACCGGGATCAAAATCACCCGGAACATCGTCAGTTGATTCGCAAGATTCATCGCACTTCTCCTTCCGGGCGGTATGGCACATCCTTCCAGTACCACCACTTGAGCTTCTCTCCCTCGTGCTCCCGGTGCTCCGCATAATAGACCGCCAGACGGTAGACATACAGCGCGCAGCGGTCCTCCTGAAACCCCTTGGCCAGGCAGTCCAGGCGGTACAGCTCTTCCGGGTCCCGGCCCACCAAGTCTGCCAGGCAATGGACGCCGATGTTTTCCAACGCTTGCTCAATCCGCGGGCCTACGCCGGGGATGCAGCGCAGCTCACCCATGGATGGCATCCTCCTCCGCTTCTCCCGTCATGTCGCCGTCCATGCTCCCGATGATGCGCACCATGACAAACGCGCCCGGCTGCACATCGTGCTCCGCCGTGAAATAAACATGGCCGTCCACCTCCGGGGAATCCGCCCAGCTGCGGCCCACATACATCTGTGCCTGCCCGTCGAAGCCCTCGCACAGGACCTCCACCGTTTCGCCCAGCATGGACTCGTTGAATTCGTCCATGATGCGGGACTGGAGGTCCACCAACAGTTCCACGCGGCGTTCCGCTTCCGCCTCGTCCACGCGCTCCTCCATCTCCGCGGCGGGCGTCCCCTCCTCCGGGGAGTAAGCAAACACACCGGCGCGCTGGAACTTCATCTCCCGCAAAAACGCGCACAGCTCTTCAAACGCAGCCCCGTCCTCATAGGGCAGGCCCGCGATGATGCTCGTGCGGAGCACAAGATTCGGAATGCGCTCTTTCAAGGTGTGGAACAATTCCGTCAGGTAGGCCTTATCCCCCCGGCGGTTCATCTCCTCCAGCACGGTATCATTGCAGTGCTGGATGGGGATGTCCAGATAGGGCAGGATTTTTTTCTCCGACGCGATCACATCGATCAACTCACTGGTAATCTCGTCGGGATAGAGATAATGCAGGCGGATCCAATGCACGTCCAGCGCGCAGAGCTTTTTCAGCAGCTCCGCCAGCTTATGGCCGCCGTACAGGTCGATGCCATAACGGGTGATGTCCTGGGCGATGACGATCAGCTCCCGCACACCGCCGCGCACCAGCTCCTCCGCCTCCGCCAGGATATTCTCCATGGGACGGCTGCGGTACCTTCCCCGCAGGGAGGGGATGACGCAGTAGGCGCAGCGGTTGTCGCAGCCCTCGGCAATGCGCAAATACGCCGTATACTCCGGTGTGGACAGGATGCGGTCGCCCTCGTCCACCGGCGCGTTGATGTCGCCGAAATACTGGGGCTTCCCACCGGCAAGGACCTCCTCCAGCGCGTCCACGATATCCACATAGCTGCCGCAGCCGAGGATACCGTCCACCTCCGGCAGCTCCGCCAAAATTTCCGCGCCATAGCGCTGGGAAAGGCAGCCGGTGACCAAAATCTTCTTGATCTCTCCCCGCTCTTTCAGCGCCGCCATCTGCAAGATCTGGTCGATCGCCTCGGATTTTGCGCTGTCGATAAAGCCACAGGTATTCACCACAACCACGTCGGCGCCCGCAGGCTCTTTGCAGATACGGTGGCCGCTGTCGCGCACCAGCGCCATCATCTGCTCGCAGTTTACGAGATTCTTTGCACATCCCAGCGCAATAAAAGCAACTTTCAAAGCAGTCTCTCCTCACGCAAAAGTATAGCGGCCGCCCTTGCGTTTATGGGCCTTCGGGTCCTCGTCGGGATAGCCCAGGGTCAACGCGGCGATGAACTCGCCCCGCCCCGGCGCAAAGGCCGCTTCAAACAAGCCGCCGCAGTCCACATGATTGGGCGCGCCGATCCAGCAGGAGCCGATCCCCCGGTTCCACGCGGCAAGCTGCATATTCTGGATTGCCGCAGAGGCGCTCTCGATGACGTTATCCCGGTCCCCATCGTCTCTTTTATGGGCAAACACCAGGATACAGGCGGGCGCGCCGCCCAGGGTGACCAGAAAATTGTTCGTCTCCGTGATGACCTCGGGATGGTCATGGAACCGCTCCTGGAGCAGCGGGTTGAAGCGCATCGCCACCACCGACATGATCGCCCGGAGCTGGAGCATCTTCTCCGGCGACCGCACCGCCACAAGATACCACGGCTGCAGATTCAGCCCCGACGGAGCGTACAGTCCCGCCGTCAAGATCTCCTCCAAAACGCCGTCCGGCACCGGCACGTTCCGGTATTTCCGAATACTGCGGCGCTCCAGCAACACTTTCAACGCATCCATGTTTTTATCTCTCCTTTGATCCTGATGTTCCGAGCTTATGGAATGCCCCCCAACCGGGACCATTCTGTCTCGCTGTCTTTTTTTGAAACGCCGCGGCCAGATTGACGATCCCGCCAACGACAGTGACTAAGACCGCCGCCAGCCAAAAGATCAGTTCCAGCCGCCGCAAAGGCCAAAGGGCAGCGCCGCTCAAAACGATGGCAAATGCCTGTAGTCCACATGGGGGAATGTCCATAACCGGTCCATACGTCTCCACCACGATCAGCTCCATGACAAATATGGCGAAAAAACAGACCGCTGCAAAAATATATCCCTTCACAACGCACCTCTTGCTCTCCGGCCCTCTGCGCAAGTTTTTTGTATCCTCTCAGGTATCCGACAGGGACGCATCCATGCGGTGCAGTCCCGCGCGGATATCCTCCCAGCGGAATCCCCGGCGGCGCAAACCGTCGCTGATGCGTTTGAGCGTCTTTTCATCCGGCACGCCGCAGCGGAGCTTTGACGCAATATACCGGTCGATGGCCTCCGCCGCATCCGGCTGCTCCTCCAGCGCTTCCTCCCACAGCTCCCGCGGCACGCCCCGGCGGTACAGCTCATCGCGCATTTTCGCCGGTCCGTACCCCATGGCGGCATAGTGGCGCACCACCGAGGCAGCGTAGGAGCGGTCGTCTAATGCGCCGATGTCCTCCAGCCAGTCCGCGGCCTCCGCCGCACGCTCCGGCGTTTCGCCCTTGCCCACAAGGCGCTTCTCCAGCTCCCGCCGGGACAGCGCCCGCGCGCCGATCATCGCCGCCGCCCGGGCCCGGGCCCGAGAGCGGCCCGCAGCATCCTGCAAAGACGCAAGCTCTTCCTCCGCCAGTTCTCGTCCGGCGCAGAGGGCAAAGTCCAACATCTCCTGCTCCGTTACCTTCAACAGCGTCCCGTCTGTAAACCAGATGAGATAGCGGCCCTGCACATGACGGGACGGCTCGATCTTCTCGATCCTCAATCTGCGCCGCCCTCTTCATCATCTCCGTCGTCGAAATCGTCGGCGGAGATATCCACCGGGCGGCCCGCGGCGCGGGCGGCCACCTTGGACTGGTTGCTCATCAGCTTATAAAAATCCCTGCGGATGGCAGCGTCCAGCTTTTCCGTCTCCTCGGGATGGTCCTTGAGATACTGCTTGGCAGCGTCCCGTCCCTGGCCGATACGCACCTCGCCCATGGAGAACCAGGAGCCCGACTTCTGCACCAGATCCAGCTTGACGCCCAGATCGATCAACTCGCCCCAGCGGGAGATCCCCTCGCCGTACATGATATCGAATTCCGCCTCCCGGAAGGGCGGGGCGACCTTGTTCTTCACCACCTTGGCACGGGTGTGGTTGCCGATGATCTCGCTGCCGCTTTTCAGCGCCTCCACGCGGCGCACATCGATGCGCACAGAGGCGTAAAACTTCAAAGCACGGCCGCCGGTGGTGACCTCGGGGCTGCCGTACATCACGCCCACCTTTTCGCGCAGCTGGTTGATAAAGACGACGATGCAGTTTGTCTTGTTGATCGCGCCGGTGAGCTTGCGCAGGGCCTGACTCATCAAACGCGCCTGAAGGCCCACATAGCTTCCGCCCATCTCGCCCTCGATCTCCGCCCGGGGCACCAGCGCCGCCACGGAGTCCACCACCACCACGTCGATGGCGCCGGAGCGCACCAAAGCTTCCGTGATCTCCAGGGCCTGCTCTCCGGTATCCGGCTGGGAGATCAGCATATCGTCGATATTCACGCCCAGGGCGCGGGCATAGGTCGGGTCCAGAGCGTGCTCGGCGTCCACAAAGGCTGCTTCGCCGCCCTTGCGCTGGGCCTCCGCCACGATATGCAGCGCCAGGGTCGTTTTGCCGGAGGATTCCGGGCCGTAGATCTCGATGATGCGCCCCTTGGGGACGCCGCCGATGCCCAGCGCCAGGTCCAGCGTCAGCGAACCCGTGGGGATGGCCTCCACATTGGCCTGCATGTTTTCCCCCAGACGCATGATGGAGCCTTTTCCATACATTTTTTCGATCTGCTGCATCGCCGTTTCAATGGCGCGCTTTTTATCGGCGGCGGGCGCGACTCTTTCCACCGCGGCGGACGCCTTTGCTTTTCCTGCCATATTCTCTCATCCTTTCCTTTGCCCGGACTGCGCCGGGCCGTTAAATCTCCGTATACAGCCGCCCCATGACCACTCGCGTGATGCCCTGGGTATCCTCAAACCACTCAAGATCGCCGAAGCCTTCCCGCTGCATCAGGCGCAGCACCGCGTCCGACTGGCCGATCCCCACCTCAAGCAATACCGCGCCCATGGGCTGCAGCACCGCTTTCCAGTCCCGCAGGATGGTGCGGTAGAACCGCAGGCCGTCTTCCCCGCCGTCCAGGGCAAGATGGGGTTCATAATCCCGCACCGAGCCGTCCAGCTCCGGGATGTCCCCCGTGGGGATATAGGGCGGATTGGACACGAGGCAATGAAACGTCCCCAGTCCCAGGGAGGGCAGCGGAGGCGACAGCGCGTCCAGACGCAGCACCGCTGTGCGCTGCCCCAGACGGTGCAGCCGCACGTTTTGCCGGGCCACCTCCAGCGCCTTTTCGTCACTGTCTGCCAGCACCACCCGGCAATCCTCCACCTCAGACGCCAGCGCGATCCCGATGCAGCCGCTGCCGGTGCACAAATCCAGGACCCGTTGGGAACCGTCTATCCCTTTCAAATATGTAATGGCCTGTTCGGCCAGGACCTCGGTATCGCTCCGCGGGATCAGTACGTTGGGCGTAATATACAGCGGCAGTCCAAAAAACTCCCACTGCCCCACAAGATACGCCACCGGCTCTCCCCGGAGCCGCCGCTGAAGCAGCGCCTCCACGGCCTGCTCGATCCCGTCGGAGGCGTACAGCTGCCGGTCGCGGTAAAATTCTTCCTTTGACTTGTCCGCCGCGCAGCACACGATCTCGCGGCCCTCCAGCGCGGCGCTTTCCACGCCCACCCGGCGCAAAGCGCCGCGCACCTTCATATATAGCTCATGATAAGTGGACGCCACAGTTCAGCCCTCCATACGCCTTATCTGATCACCAGCGGTCCGCGCCCTGCTGCTCCGGCAGGACCTCCCGCAGGGCCGTGATCCCCACCTCGATCATGGCGTCATCCGGCTCAAAGGTGGTAAAATTCTGCATCCACAAGCCTGGCGCGCGCAGGATACGGCAAAACAGCCCATCGTGGGCACCCACATAGCGGTTGAACTCATACGTCACGCCCATGATGACTGGCAGCAGCAGCAGGTGCAGCAGCATCCGCAGCCACACATTGCTGATCTCCAGGGGCGTGAAAATCGCCACCGAAAGGACGATGGAAAGGAGAATGACCACGAACAGGAAGCTGGTGCCGCAGCGGGGATGGTGCCGCGGCTGTTTGCGCACGTTTTCCACCGTGAGCTCCAGCCTGTTTTCATAGCAAAAGATCGTCTTATGCTCCGCGCCGTGATAGCAGAACACCCGATGGATATCCTTCATGCGAGAGCACAAAAAGAGATAGAGTACAAAGATCGCTCCTTTGAGCACGCCCTCTAAAACGCCCATGGCCCACAGCCCGATGCCCCCGGGCACGATGCGGTCAACGGCGCCCACAAGAAAACTCGGCAGAAAAATGAACAGCAAAAGGGACAGGCCGATCCCCATCAAAACAGAGATGCTCAGCATGATGGTCATCAGCTTTTCGCTTGACACATGGCGGCTCAGCCACAGCTCAAACCGCCCCGGCTCGCTTTCCTCTTCCTCCTCCATGCCGGAGACCTCCGCAGAGTACATCAACGCCTTCATCCCGTTGAACAGCGACATCACAAAGGTATACACCCCCCGCAGAAACGGGATCTTCCAAAACGCCGCCCGCGGCGGGACCTCCTCTGTTTTGATCTCCATCGTGCCGTCCGGCTTGCGCACGACGATGGCGCGCTTCTCCGGTCCCTGCATCAGGATCCCCTCGATCAGCGCCTGGCCGCCGCAGGTTGTTTTATATGGGGTCTGGCAGCACCGGGCTGCCGTTTGCTTTTCTTCTGCCATCTTGGTCTCCTTTGTTCTTATAACGATATTGTATCATGCGCGCGGGTATTTTGCAATAGTTTTCAAACTTTTGTTCTAATTTATGCCATCCCACTCATTTTCAGCGGCAGGTAAACCTTGACAATGCACCCGCCGCCCTCGGCATTGGTGATATCGAAGCGACCGCCGTGACGGGTCACGATTTCCTCCACCACCGCAAGGCCGATACCGTTGCCGCGGGCTTTGGAGCTTCCCTTATAAAATTTTTGCTTGATGAACGGCAGCTCCTCCTCCGGGATGCCGGGACCATAGTCCCGGATCGTCAACAGGACCATCTCGGTCCCCACGCGCATGGAAGCGTCGATCCTGCCGCCGCTGCCGCCGTGCTTGGCCGCGTTGTCCAGCAGATTGCAAAAGACCTGCTTGAGCCGTTCCGGGTCGCCCTCGATGATGGGGTATGTCTCCATGCCCCCGTCGTCGTAATTCAGCTCAATCTGATCCTGCTTGAACAGCTCCTTGTAGGTAATGATCGTATCCTCAAACTCCGCCTGGATATCCACCGGCCCCACCTCCAGGGTGAACCGGCCGTCCTGCATCCGGGAAAACTGGAGCAGCTCCTCCACCATATTGGCCAGGCGGCGGGACTCCTTGAGCATAATACCCACGCCCCGGCGCAGCTGAACGGGGTCGTTGCTGGTGTCGCCCAGGAGCGTTTCGCCCCAGCCGTTGATCGCCGTCAAGGGCGTGCGCAGCTCATGGGAGACCGAGGAGATGAATTCTCGCTGCATCTTCTCGTTTTGGCCGATCTTGGCGGACATATCGTTGATGCTTTCCACCAACGCGCCGATCTCTTCGTGATAAGTGTTTTCGATCTGAATCCCGTAGCTGCCCGAGGCAATATGCTGCACCGCCTCTGTCACCTCCGCCACAGGCTCAACGATGCTGCGGATAAAAATCAGCGACGAGATCAGCTCCAGGCCCAGCATCAGCAGCCCCACCGCGTAGATCATCCCGCAGTTGATCGCGATCTGCCGGTCCATCAGGCGGGTGGCCGTCACATAACGCATGGCGCCCACGGTCCGGCCATCGTAGGTCAGCGGACAGGAAACGGCCAGGATCTTTTCCCCCGTCTGGGGGTCCCTGCCGCGAAAAACGCCGATGCGGCCCTCCTGCAGCGCCGTGGCCACATCCGCCGTGCCGGGAGACATGCCGGCGGTGAAATTATAAGACGAAACCTCGATCTTTCCGTTGACATCGATAAACTGCAATTCCAGCTTGTCTTTATCCACAAAGCTCTGGGCATAGTTGGACACCATCGCATAGTATTCTCCATAGCTGGCGGCGGAGGACCGGTCAATAAAGCCGATGGAGGTTTTTGCCCGGGCACTGAGGGTATTTTGCGCCGTACTGTAATAGTAATTGGAAATACTGGCGGAAAACAGCGCGCAGGCCACCACGACCACGAGAAATACCACGCTCATGCTGTTGACCATCCACCGGCGGCGCAGGCCTTGAAACTGCGCTTTTTTCTTCATACCCATCCGTTAAAAGCCCCACTTGTAGCCATAGCCCCAGACGGTGGTGATATAGGTGGGGTTCGTGGGGTTGTCCTCGATCTTCAACCGCAGGCGGCGGATATTGACGTCCACGATCTTCACCTCGCCGAAGTAGTCGTGGCCCCAGACGGTGTCCAGGATCTCCTCCCGGGAAAGGGCCTTGCCGGGGTTTTCCATGAACATCTTCATGATCGTATATTCCACCTGTGTCAGCTTGACCCGCTGTCCGTTCTTCTCCAGCGTGCGGTTGCGGGTGTTCAGCAAAAACGGCTCCTTCCAGATCTCCCCCTCCGGCGCGTCCTCCGCATCGCCGCCGGCGCGGCGGAACAGGGCGTCCACCCGGGCGACCAGCTCCGCCGGGGAAAAGGGCTTCGTCACATAATCGTCCGCCCCGGTCATCAGGCCCGTGACCTTATCCATCTCCTGGGCGCGGGCCGTGAGCATAATGATGCCGATCTTGGAGTTTGTGGCACGGATACGGCGGCAGACCTCGAAGCCGTCGATGCCGGGCAGCATCACATCCAGCAGCGCCACCTTGATATCCGGGTGCTCGTTCAGCCGCTTCAGCGCTTCCTCCCCCGATTCCGCCTCGATCACATCGTAACCTCCGCGGCAGAGATTGATGACCACAAAGCTGCGGATGCTGGACTCATCCTCCAACACAAGAATCTTTTTCATCTGAATCAAACCGTCCCTTCCCGATCAGTCAAGATACCATTCGTTGCGGATCAGATGGAAGCTCTCCCCCATCGCGTCCTGGCTCATGGCGCCGGACCAATTTTCATAGCCCTCCAAAAACTCTGCGGCATATACCGTCGTTCTATGGCGCATCAACACAAAGCGGCTGCCGCGCCCGGCTTTGTATTCCCGGTTATCGCCGGTTTCCGTATAGACCGTCATCAGATCCATCGGCGGCGTTTCCTCGCCCTGGTACAGGCCGAAGGTCACCGCCCGCTCCCCCACGGAGCTGACGACGCTGGTAATCATGATATGATCCTTCCAGCTCTCCGGCAGGACGATATACCAGCCGTCCGTCAAATTGTGATAAGTGCACTCCTCCACGCGGCTCGTACCGTCGGAGGAAAACGCCATCCAGTTGATCGCCCAGTAATCCTGGGCCGCCGGGTCATATTTCGGCAGCAGATAAGATACCGGCACCTCCAAAACGCCGTCGGCGTTGATGTCCCGCGCACGCAGAGACGCGTTGCGGTAGGTCAGACGGCTGGTGTCGGTAAACTCGTCCAGCACACAGTTGACAAGCCCGTTGCCTTTCAGCAACAAAATATCCGTGGCCAGCGTCTGTTCATCCACAAGGCCCGTCACAAACAGCGCCTGGGTCCCATCTGTCAACATACCGACGCGCACCTCATCCACCATGGCGGGGGACATAGTCAATCTTGTGACGCTCTTTTGCTCCATGACGCCGATATTCCACTCATAAGCCGACGCGTCGCAGTTTCCGGAAGCGCCGCCGGCGATGGTGATCAGCTCCGGCAGGCCGTTATTGTCCAGGTCCGCAAGGATGTATTGATTATAATTTGTCTCCAGGACCTTCTGGCAATCATACCGCTCCATATTATATACCGACACCACGCGGCTGAGCATCCGCTCACCGATGCCGCCCTCGCCGAAGGCGTTTGCGGCATCCATAGTCATGCGCCAGCCGACGATGATCTCCTGGACGCCGTCGCCGTTCATGTCCCGGTAATCCACCTGGGCAATGGCCGCACCGCTCTCCTGGATGACCGCCGCGGGGCGGTATCCGTCCTCCTCCTGTTTGAAGATGTGGATCTGCAGCGGCTTGACGTCTCCGCTCTTGCGCAGAAATACCAGCGCCTCGTCCGTCCCGTCGCCGTCCAGGTCCACCATCTGGACCAGCTGGACGTTCTCTCCACTTACCGGCGCCGCATATTCATACCCCTTGTTGTTGACCAGGTCCGCGATCTCCGTTTCCAGGCCCGTATACTCCTCCGGGAGTCTGGGCAGCGCATACAGTTCCTCGGGAGAGGAAATAAACATACAGCCAGACAGCGTCATCGCCGCCGCCACAAGGAGCGCGGCACAGTATCCTTTTTTTTGAAGGGCCGGTTGCTTCACCATTGCATTCCTCCTGGTGCGTATATCAATCTAATGTATAATTATAGCATACCGGTCTTTTAATGTGTAGCTCTTTTTTCTGATTTGACTGCGTTTTTTGTACAGCGGAAGTCTTTTTTGAAAAAAGGATTGCTTTTTTCAAAACGGCACGGTATAATATGAGAGCACGCCGGTGTGATGGAATTGGTAGACGTAGTGGACTCAAAATCCACCGCCAGCGATGGCGTACCGGTTCGAGTCCGGTCACCGGCACCACTGCGAGTGTTCTTATAGCATTTGAAAGATGCTGTAAGAACACTCGCTTTTTTTATGTTCAAAGCGAGGCAAGCAGTGCAATATTCAGCTCTTGGTGGGGCGGCAGCGCCAGCCCCTCGTCTGTGGAAAACAGCGTGACATTGTGCTGATGCAGGAGATTCAGAAAATCGTCTGCCTCCTGCTTGCGTCTGGATAGCCGGGACAGGTTTTGAATCAGCACAAGGTCTACCTGACCGGCGCAGACAAGCTCTGAGACCTCTTGCAAGCCGGGGCGGGTCATTGCCGCGCCGACACCGTACTCGCAGACCTCTTTGGCGATCTGCCATCCCTTGTCCTCCGCAAAGCGTTTGACCCTGCCGCGCTGGGCGTCCATTGCCATGCCGTCTAACTGTTCGGCGCTTCCCACTCGGCAATATACGCATACTCTCATGTCTGCCCCTCCTTTAAGCGGTCAGCGTGTTCGGAACATAGGTCACGACCACGCCTTTTCGGGTGTTGACAGAAACTTCGGGGTAAGGC
>CANSLL010000066.1 GCA_947647695.1 uncultured Clostridia bacterium
AGCATAGGAGATGACAGCTATGACAAACGATGTGCTTTCCCTGATCGGCGCGAATATGGGCGGTTTTTCCAAACGGCAGCGGGCGATCGCCCACTATATCCTGGATAATTACGATAAAGCGGCGTTTATGACAGCCAGCCGTCTGGGTAAGGCAATCAACGTCAGCGAATCCACGGTGGTCCGCTTTGCGGCGGAGCTGGGCTATGAGGGGTACCCGGAAATGCAGCGGGCCTTGCAGGAAATGATCCGCAATAAGCTGACCTCGATCCAGCGCATCGAGGTATCCAGAGACCGCCTTGCATCCCATGACGTACTGTCTACCGTGATGCAAAGCGATATTGAAAAGATCCGCATGACGCTGGACATGGCGGACCGGGAGGCCTTCCGTACCGCGGTGAGCCGGATCACCGGCGCCCGGCGCATCTATATTTTGGGGCTGCGTTCCTCCACGGCTATTGCCAGTTTCCTGGGCTTTTACCTCAACCTGTTGTTTGAAAATGTGGTGTTGGTACATACCACCTCCGTCAGCGAGATGTTTGAGCAGGTGCTTCGGATCGGAGAAGGCGATCTGCTGATCGGCATCAGCTTTCCGCGGTACTCCAGCCGTACCGTGAAGGTGATGCAGTTTGCGTCCGACCGCGGCGCGGATGTGCTGGCCATTACGGACAGCGAGCTCTCTCCTCTTTATGAGATTGCCCATACGGCGCTGCTGGCCAAAAGCGATATGATGTCCTTTATCGATTCTCTGGTCGCGCCATTGAGCCTGGTCAACGCGCTGATTGTGGCGGTGGGCCGCCAGATGAATACGGATATCTCCGCCACCTTTGCGGATCTGGAAAAGATCTGGACGGAGTATGGCGTGTACGAAAACGCAAGCCATGTCGAGTAATGTGATCGTCGTCGGCGGCGGCCCTGCGGGGATGATGGCGGCCATTACCGCCGCAGAGCAGGGCGCGCGGGTACTGCTGATCGAGCGCAACGAGAAGTTAGGCCGCAAGCTGAACATCACCGGAAAAGGGCGCTGCAACCTCACAAATGACTGCTCCGCCGAGGAGGCGCTGGCTCATATTCCCCGCAACAGCCGTTTTTTGTACAGTGCCTTTACCCGCTTTGACAGCCGTGCTGCGATGAAATTCTTTGAAAACCGCGGCTTGCGTTTGAAGACCGAGCGGGGCCGGCGGGTCTTTCCCGTGTCCGACAGCGCTTACGATGTGACGGATACCCTCTGCGCGGCGCTGCGCCGTCAGAAGGTAGAGATCAGGACGGATCGAATCATACGGCTGCTGACCGATGAAACAGGGGCGCTGCGCGGCGTTTCCGGGGAACGGGGGGAGTATCCGGGGGAAAAGGTTATCTTGGCTACCGGGGGCGTATCCTATCCTGCCACAGGGTCCACCGGGGACGGTTATGCCCTTGCGGAAGCCGCGGGCCATACCATCATCCCGCCGAAGGCGTCCCTGGTGGCGCTGGAGTGTCTGGAGGATTGCTGCGGCAGAATGCAGGGCCTTTCCCTGCGCAACGTTGCCCTGACGGTGAAAAATAAGAAAAATAAAATGGTCTACCATGATTTCGGCGAGATGCTGTTTACCGGACACGGCGTTTCCGGTCCGATGATCCTCTCGGCCAGCGCCCATTTGCGGGACTATGAAAAGGACAGCTACCGCCTGTTTATCGACCTCAAGCCCGCGCTGGACGAAGCAAAGCTGGATGCGCGCCTGCTGCGGGATTTTGAGGCCCAGCACAACAGGGATCTCAGCAACGTCCTCGGAGGTCTTGTTCCCCGGAGCATGATCCCGATCCTGCTGGAGCGGACGGAGATTTCCGGGCAGACCAAGGCGAATTCCGTGACCCGGCAGCAGCGCCGACGGCTCATGGAGGAGCTGAAGGGCTTTGCCTTGACGGTATCGGGACCCGGCCCGATCGAGCAGGCGATCATCACCTCCGGCGGCGTCAAGACCGGGGAGATCGACCCCTCGGCCATGGCGTCGAAAAAGCTGCCTGGCCTCTATTTTGCCGGGGAAGTGATCGACGTGGACGCCTATACTGGCGGCTTTAACCTCCAGATCGCCTGGGCGACGGGCCGTGCGGCCGGGCTTGCAGCGGCGCAGGCGTGAAACAAAAGGGAAAAGGACGGGACAAAATGAGAAAGCGATTTTACGCCGTGGCGATCGACGGGCCTTCCGGCGCAGGGAAGAGCACCCTGGCGAAAAAAGCCGCAGAGCGGCTTCATTTTTTATATGTGGATACGGGGGCGATCTACCGCTCTATCGCGTGGTATGCGATGGACAGCGCCGTCCCGCCGGAGGATGCGGAACGTGTAGCGGAGCTGCTGCCGTTGTTGGATTTACAGCTATGTTACGGAGAAGACGGCTTGCAGCATATGCTGGTCAATGGCAGGGATGTGACAGCGGAGATCCGTCTGCCGGAGGTCTCCGCGGGCGCGTCCAAAGTCGCCGCCATACCCCGGGTACGGGAGTATCTGTTGGCCATCCAGAGGCAGCTGGCCGAGACCCATGACGTCATTATGGACGGGCGGGACATCGGCACCGTTGTGCTGCCCCAGGCGGACTGTAAAGTTTTCCTGACCGCTTCTGCCGAGGTGCGTGCGCAGCGGCGCTGCAAGGAGCTGGAGGAACGGGGGACGCCCCAGACTTACGAAACGGTGCTCAAGGAGATGCGCCAGCGGGACGAACAGGACCGTACCCGCGTCGTTGCGCCGCTGCGCCGCGCCGGGGACGCGTTGCTGCTGGATACCTCGCTGCTGACATTTGAAGAGAGCGCCCAGGCGCTGGAGCGGCTGATTAAGGAGAAGATCGACCATGAAACGTAACCGTTTTTATTGCTTGGCATATATCGTGTTGTGGCCGGTTATCCGTATTGGATTTTTCCTTTCCGTACAGGGAAGAGACCGCATCCCGGAAGGAAACGCCGTGTTCTGCTGCAACCATTCCAGCAACTGGGATCCGTTGCTGATCATGATTGCCGCGGGGTACCGGTGCCAGCTTTACGCCCTGGCTAAAGCGGAGATTGCTCATTGGCCGGTGGTGGGGCGGATCCTCAAGTTAGCGGGCATGATTTTTGTGGATCGCGGCAAAGCGGACATCGGCGCGCTCAAAGCGGCGATGAAATACTTAAAAAACGCTCAGAAGATCTTGATTTTCCCGGAAGGGACGCGGGTGTCCCAGGAAGAGCAGGAGAGCGCCAAGGGCGGTGTGGCCATGCTTTCCGTGCGCACAGCGTCGCCTATTGTGCCGGTCTACCTTGACAGCGGTAAAAAGCTCTTTCACCGCACACATATCGTGTTTGGAGCGCCCTATCAGCCCCAGATCGCGGGGCGCCGGGGGACGGCGGAGGAGTACCAGGCCATTGCAGATGAAGCGCTGCGGCGCATCTACGCATTAAAGGAGGAACGGCGCTGATGGAAACGGTCGTTCTTGCCAAAAGCGCGGGGTTCTGCTACGGCGTCCGCCGGGCGGTAGAGCTGGCGGCGCGGCAGCACGGACAGTGCGCAATGCTTGGTCCCATCATCCACAACGCCCATGTGGTAGAAGATCTGGCCCGCTTGGGCGTCCGGCGGGTGGATACGCCGGAAAAGGTTGCCCAGGGTGAAACCGTTATCATCCGTTCCCATGGGGAAGGGCGTGCGGTCTTTGACTGCCTTCGCAGCCGCGGCGCCCGGATTGTGGATTCCACCTGTCCGCGGGTGCGGCGAATCCAGCAGCTTGTGAGCGACGCGGAGGGGGAGGGGCGCTGGCCTTTGATCATCGGCGATGCCGGGCACCCGGAGGTACTGGGCGTTGCCGGATGGTGTGCCCATCCGCTGATCTTTCAAACGCCGGAATCCATTGCAAACTGGCTGAAAGAGGACCCGGAACGGCGCTGTTTACCTTTGACAGTCGTTTCCCAGACGACCTGTACACAAAAACTTTTTGAAATTTGTGTTGAAATTCTAAAAAAAGAGTGTACAAACCTGAAAATTTTTGATACAATATGTAATGCGACGCATATGCGCCAGTCGGAAGCGGCAGAAATTGCGGCTCAGGCAGACGCTATGATAGTAGTAGGCGACCGCCAAAGCGCCAATACCCGGCACCTGACAGAGATTTGTTCAGAGCTGTGTCCCCAGGTCTTTCCCATCGAAAGAGCGGACGAGCTCCCCGTGGAACAGTTGAAGATGTGCCGCCGTGTGGGACTGACAGCGGGAGCCTCTACACCGGCGCGCATCATAAAGGAGGTCTATATGACGATGAGTGAAGAGACGATTGTAACTGGAGGCGCCGAGGATTTTGCAGCAATGCTCGAAGAGTCCTTCAAAACTTTAAATACAGGAGATAAGGTGACCGGCATCGTGACCGCCATTACCCCGACCGAGATCCAGGTCGATCTGGGTACGAAGCAGGCCGGTTATATTCCTGTGGGCGAATTGAGCGACGATCCCGCGGTCAAGCCGGAGGAAGTGGTCAAGGTCGGCGATGAGATCGAGACCTATGTCGTCCGTGTCAATGACGTGGAAGGTTATGCGACATTGTCCAAGAAGCGCCTGGACACTGTGAAAATGTGGGAGACCATCGAGACGGCGCGGGAGGAAAAGACCACGCTGGAAGGTGTTGTCACCGAAGAGAACAAGGGCGGCATCGTGGTTTCCGTCAAGGGGATCCGCGTGTTCGTGCCCGCTTCTCAGAGCGGTCTTCCCAGAAATGCGGAGATGAGCGAGCTGCTCAAGCAGAAGGTACAGCTGCGCATCACCGAGGTCAACCGTGCCCGCCGCCGCGTTGTCGGGTCTATCCGTGCGGTGCAGTTTGAGGCGCGGCAGGCTGCTGCTGAAAAGATCTGGGCGGATATCGAGCCCGGTAAGAGATATTCCGGTACGGTAAAATCCCTGACTTCCTATGGCGCGTTTGTTGATATCGGCGGTGTGGACGGCATGGTACATATCTCCGAGCTGTCTTGGAGCCGTATCAAGCATCCCTCCGAGGTCGTGTCCGTGGGCGATCCTGTAGAGGTTTATGTTATCAGCGCAGATCCCGAGAAGCACAAGATTTCCCTGGGCCTGAAGGACCGTAGCGTCGATCCGTGGGATAAGTTTATGGCAACGTATCATGTGGACGATGTGGCAGCGGTCAAGATCGTCAAGCTGATGACCTTCGGCGCTTTCGCCGAGGTGATTCCCGGCGTGGACGGCTTGATCCATATTTCTCAGATTGCGGACCGCCGCATCGAAAAGCCCGCCGATGTGCTTTCCGAAGGCCAGACCGTGGATGCAAAGATCATCGCGATTGATGAGGAGAACAAGAAGATTTCTTTGAGCATCCGCACATTGCTCCAGGGCGGCGCAGAAGATGCGCAAGCCGAAGAGGAAGCCGCGCCGGAGGAGGAACCGGCAGCAGAGTAAATTTGCGGCTGAACGCAAAATAGCAGTCAAAAAGGCGGTGCATGGAATGGAAGCCATGCGCCGCTTTTCCCTTCGTGGGAAAGGGCAGGCCTCCTCTGTGCGCCGGCGTTGCCGTGGCTGGGGAAAGCGCGGTACTGCGGCATGTCCTTTTTGGGGCCTGTGATGAAAAAACAAGGAGAGGGGACGGGTATGGAATATACGCATGCCTACGATTCGCCCTTGGGCGGGATTACCATGGCCAGCGACGGCGACGTTTTGACCGGTTTGTGGTTTGACGGGCAAAAATACGACCGGGCCACGCTGGAGCGGGAGCATGAGGAAAGGGCGCTCCCTATTTTTTCTCAGGCAGACCGCTGGCTGGATACCTATTTCAGCGGGAAAGAGCCGGATTTTACACCGCGGCTCGGGATGAAAACGACAGCGTTCAGAAAGGATGTGTGGAACATTTTATTGAAGATCCCCTATGGACAGACGGCGACCTATGGTGAAATTGCCGCGCGTCTCTCGACGCGAAGGGGACTGCCCGGGATGTCTGCCCGAGCAGTTGGCGGTGCGGTTGGACGGAATGCGATCTCGTTAATCATTCCGTGTCACAGAGTGGTGGGCGCGGGCGGCAGCCTGACGGGATATGCCGGAGGGATCGAGAAAAAACGGCAGCTGTTGGCTTGGGAAACGGCGAACGTTTCCAGCCCCTATGCTCCAAAGCACGGAACGGCGCTGTAGCATTATTTTTGGCAGAAGGCACCTCAGAGAGGAGCGGACGCCGCTTTTTCGATCGAAATCCCTGATAATACCCATCAAAGCAGAGGAAAATTGGAAAAAACAGGAAAATTACTTGCAAAAGCCAGGAAAAAGAACTATACTAAAAATGTGAGAAATACAAGAAAAAAAGGGGTTTTGGGTTAGAAATTTGAGGTGGATATCATGTATGTTGTCGGAGATAAAGTGGTTCATCCCATGCACGGCGCCGGTGTGATCGATCGTATTGTAACAGAGAAAGTGGATGGAGTTTCGCGGGAGTATTATGTGTTTAAGATGCCGATGAATGGCCTGGTGTTGAAGATTCCGACAAAAAACGCCGATCAGATCGGGATCAGGCCGGTCGATGACCGTGCGCGGATCGACGTGATCCTGATTGAGCTGCCGCAGCTGCAATTTACCATGAGCAGCAACTGGAATCAGCGTTACCGGGAGAATATGGCCTTTTTGCGCAGCGGCGATGTGATGAAAGTCGCCGGAGTCATCAAGGGTCTGATCGGACGCGATCACAGGCGCGGCTTATCCACCGGAGAGCAAAAAATGCTCCATACGGCAAAACAGATCCTGATCTCGGAGATCAGTCTGGTGGAGGAAATGGAGTATACAGACGTGGAGCAGCATATGGAAGCTGCACTGCGGAAGATGGAGATCTAATGGAAAGGACCGAACCCTGATATGGGATTGTTTTCAAAACTGTTTCAGAAAACTGCGAAGCGCCAGCGCCCCTTTTGCACGGCACTGGTGCCGGCTGCGGGAATGTCCTGCCGTATGGGCGGACAGGACAAGCTGTTTGCTTATCTCAATGGCCGGCCTGTGCTGGCCCATACCCTGCGCGACCTGGATCTGTGTCCGCTGGTGGACGAGATTGTTGTGGCGACGCAGACGGAAAATATTTTGAAGATCGGGGATCTCTGCCGGGAGTTTGCCATTGAAAAGCCGGTCAAGATCGTGGAGGGCGGCGCGACGCGGGCAGAAAGCGTGATGAAAGCGGCGCTGAATGCCGATCCGGCCGCGGCGTTTTTTGCCGTACACGACGGGGCGCGCCCGCTGACGGGCGCGGCGCTGATCGAAGCGGTCATCCAGAAGGCCTATACCTGCCAGGCCGCGGCGCCTGCGGTGCCGGTAAAGGATACCATCAAGATCGCCTTTGACGGCGTGGTGGACCGCACGCCGGAGCGGGCGTCCCTGTACGCAGTGCAAACGCCTCAGGTGTTTGACGCCCAGCTGCTGAAGGCGGCGCTCCAGTCCGCGTTGGACCAGGGCGCGCCCATTACCGACGACTGCGGCGCTGTGGAGCGGCTGGGGAAAAAGGTGTATCTGATCGAAGGCTCCGATGAAAATCTGAAGATCACCACGCCGGTCGATCTGGTGCTGGCGGAAAAGATCCTGGAAGTGCGGGGGGAGCTCTTATGACGGCGCTGCGCATCGGACATGGCTACGACGTACACCGTCTGGCGGAGGGACGAAAGCTGATTTTGGGCGGCGTGGAGCTTCCCTTTGAAAAGGGCCTGCTGGGCCACTCCGACGCCGACGTGCTGCTCCATGCCGTGATGGACGCCCTTTTGGGCGCTGCCGGGCTGGGCGATATCGGCGGTCATTTCCCGGATACGGACGAGGCGTACCGGGGGATTTCCAGTATGCTGCTGCTCCGCCACACGATGGAGAAGCTCCGCGAGGAAGGGTATGCCGTCGTAAATGTGGACGCAACGGTGATTGCCCAGGCGCCGAAGATCGCGCCCTATCTTGAGCAGATGCGCCGGAATATCGCCGGCGTGCTGGACGTACCCCTCCGGCAGGTGAACATCAAGGGTACCACGGAGGAAAAATTGGGCTTTACCGGCAGCGGTGCGGGGATCGCCGCCCATGCGGTCTGTTTGATCGAAAAAGTGTCATAAATCTCATTTGTGCGGTTTCCGGCAGGCGCCGGGGGCCGCACCTTTTTTTGATCTTCTCATATCATGGGACGGGAGGAGATGTCAATGAACGACACGATTATCGTTTGCCGGTCCATCACCCATGCCCAGCGGATGTCCGCTGCCATGCGGCGCGCCGGCATCAACAACTGGATTTCCCGCGTACCCGCAGGACTCGTGAAAAGCGGCTGCGGATACGCTGTTCATATCAGGACGCAGAGTCTGTCCCAGGGATTGCAGGTCCTGCAGCGGGAACACATCCCGCCGGTGCGTATTTTTACCGCCGGAGAGAGCGGCTATCGAGAGGTTTCCTATGATCTATCTTGATGCCGCGGCAACGACGTTTCAAAAACCGCGCGCCGTGGCGGATGCCGCGGCCGGCGCCTTTTACCGTCTTTCTTCGCCGGGCCGGGGCAGCTACCGCGCGGCGGAGCTGGCCGCAGAGACGGCGTTCCGGTGCCGCAGCGAGGCGGCGCAGCTGTTCCATGTCCCGTCGGAGGAGCAGGTGGTGTTTACGTTCAATGCCACCCATGGGCTGAATATCGCAATCAAATCCCTGGTATCTCCCGGCGATACGGTGGTGATTTCCGGGTATGAGCACAATGCCGTGGTGCGTCCGCTCCACGCGATCGAAGGAGTGACGGTCAAAATCGCCCGGGGCGCGCTGTTCGACAGCGCCGCCGTACTGCGGGAGTTTGAGGCCCGGCTCACGCCGGAGGTCAGCGCCGCAGTCTGCACCCATGTGTCCAATGTATTCGGCTTTGTGCTGCCCATCGGCGAGATTGCGGCGCTCTGCCGCCGGCGGGGCATCCCATTGATCGTGGACGCGTCCCAATCCGCAGGCATTTTACCCGTGGATTTTCAGGAATGGGGCGCGGCCTTTGTGGCAATGCCGGGCCATAAGGGGCTTTACGGTCCCCAGGGTACCGGGCTGCTGCTGTGCGACCATGATGCTGTTCCCCTGATGGAGGGCGGCACCGGGAGCCAGTCCCGCCCGGTGGAAATGCCTGATTATCTGCCGGACCGTTTGGAAGCGGGTACCCACAATATGCCGGGGATCGCCGGCCTGTTGGAGGGTATCCGCTTTGTGCGCAGGACAGGGCCGGAAGCCATCGCCTGTCATGAGCGAGAGCTGATCCGCCTGGCCGCCGCCGGACTGCGGGACGAACCGTGGCTGGAGGTATTTAACGGTACGGCTTCCGGCGCACAGAGCGGCGTACTGGCATTGAACGTGCGCGGGGAGGACTGCGAGGAAACGGCAGCTTGGCTGGCAAGACAGGATATCGCGGTGCGGGCCGGACTGCATTGCGCGCCCCTGGCCCACGAGACCGCGGGTACTGTGGAGCGCGGTGCAGTGCGTGTCAGTGTTTCTGTGTTTAATACTGAACGTGAGATCCAGTATTTTTTGAAGAAGATCCGGGAATTGTTGGAAAACAGGCAAAAAGGAAGACCGAAAACGGTCTGAAAGTGTTGATATAACCGGACTTTAGGGGTGCGGCCTCCATTTGGGTGCTTTCACCTTTCTGCAACCTGGTTGGCAACACGGGAGGGGCGCAGCTGATGGCCGCGCCCCTCCCGTGTTTTTTCTGTCATGTCAGTCAAGTGGGATTTCGCTGCCGTCAAGCAAGATGGCCGTAACCTGATCCGGGTCGATCAGCCGCCGGTCGCCGTCCTCGTTTTGAGCTTCCAAATCGATCCAGCCAACCGCCTGTGTTTCGTCGCAGGGATGCAGACTGATGATCTGTAAAGTAGTCCGGCTGCCGTCTTTGTACATTACTTCCCATCGAGTGCTGGCGGCTCCGTCTTTCTTTTTGACCCAACGGTCGATGTGATCGATGTTCAGCCGCAGACGCAGGGCGGAGACTTTGGCGGTGGCGACGTGGACGGAGCAGCTGCTGCTGCCGAAGCAGAAGTCTATGTTCCGGTCAAGGGCCGCTTCCCTCTGTTGATCTGCAACGGCGGAGAAGGACAGCGCCACGGGCTGGTCAGAAAGGATCTTGTCGGTCTGGTAGCGCACCGTTACCTCCACATAGGGCAGGTCCTCCGCCGTGAGCGGACAGTCCTGAAAGGCGGACAGGTAGAAACCGTTCTCGTCTCCGCGGCGGATAGAATTCGGGAAGTCCCAGCGCGCTCCGGTGCGGGTATCGGTGAGGGCGACAGCGTCGCAGCTGACCGTAAGGAACTGGCCCTGGCGGATCGGGCGGTCGGGATTGCTTACCGCCACCATAGGACAGCCGTCCTTTGAGAACAGGACGGCGGAGACCTGAGCGGTCCCTGGTCCCAGCCGGGTCAGGGGGATTGAGGCCTGGGAAGATGATTCTGCCACCAGGGATAGGAGGGCAGGCTCATTTTTGCCCCGGAAAGCCTCGCTGCATTCCATATCCAGTTGACAGGGGATCTGGGCCAGAGGAGCCAGGGAGACCGTTTCGCGAGTCAGCGCCAGCTCTTCCTCGCTCCAGGCCATATCCACCACGCCGTCGCAGAGAAAGGAGATCCTTCGGCCAGCAAGGCTCTCCGCGTCTGTGTCCATCCTTTGAAATTCCAGACAATAGTAAACGGCCTTTCCGTCCTCGGAGCGGATGGACTTTTGCGGGACGCCCATGGTCCTGCCGGGGGCCTGCCCGTCCACCCTTACATCCCAGCGGTAAATGTTTCCGTCCAGCTGAGGATCGCCTTCTATCGGTTCTCCGTCATTGCGGGTCAGCGCCAGTAAAAAGGCTGTCCCGGTGTCGTCTGTGATGGCTTCCTGAAGGGTAAGGGTGTAGTCTCCGGTGACGGCGCAGGCCCCTACGGCGGTAACGGCCTCCTGGGGTGTCTGGCCCAGAAAGTTCTCCCATCCCACCGTCAGTTCGATCGCCAGCGCGGACACCATCAATGATGCGGAAAGCGCGGCGGCGAGCAGGGGGCCGCACAGGCGCAGGGTTTTCTTTTTCACAGGAATGGCCTCCTTTTGAACCGCCTGGGAGGCCAGCTGGGCGCGGATGCGCTCCCGGCTCTCCTCAGGCAGTTTCAAGCCTTCGGAAAGATGTGTCAAATGCTTCTCCATGATTGATCCCTCCCAAGCTGTTGTTTTAAGATGTTTTTGGCCCGGTACAACCGCATGGAAACGGCCGATGGACCGATGTATAATTTATTTAAGGATACATAGCAGCAACCTGCGCTTACAGATATTCATGATATCTACCATCAGTGTTGTCTATGTTATAACGAAATCCATAGATTTAGCATCAAACGAGTGTGAATCGTATTTTGAGCTTCACACTCGTTTGATGTTGCTGTTAT
>CANSLL010000067.1 GCA_947647695.1 uncultured Clostridia bacterium
ACGGGCGGTGTCTTGCCGACATCGCCCGTTTTCTGTGCTGTTGTTCACTTGTTTGTGCCGCCCCGTTTTCCGCTGCCCTTAAAAAACATTGATTTTACTGGGGTTTTCCATGTTTTCTTATGGCAACGCCCTTGACTGCCGGGCTTGTTTTTTCTGATCGATCGTATGGCATCAGGAGGGACCGCAGCAGAGCAGGGCGGTCCGCTCTGCCTGACAGCCCCCGGTTACTCCTCTTCGTCCTCCTGGGACTTCAGCAATATCCCACGGACACCGGGACGGAAGGTATGCGCCCCTGCCCAGGGCACCTGGGCCGCGGCAAACACCTCCTGGGCTGCATTCAGCACCGCTCTCAGATCCCAAGCGATAAAATCAAGGTACCCGCACCAAACGCCGCTGGCGCCGCCAATGAAGGTGACGGCATCCTCTCCGGCTTTTTCCCGAATGGCTGCCTCTATGGCATCCCGGAAATCCAGCACCTCCTTTGCCCGTTCCTCGCCGGTGAACCCTTCTGTGGGGTAGGCAAAGAAGCCCGGCACAACGCCGTCGGCATGGAAAGCGTCCATCAAATCCTCGTCGCCGTTGAGATAGGCGTTGATGACCGGCGCACAGGCGGTGATGCCCACATAAACGTCGCCGCGGACCGGGGCGTCCTCGCTGTCGTCCGGTTTCAGCTCATAGCCGAAATACCGCCCGCAATAGCGCTCCGGGTCATTCAGGTCCTCCCCCTCCGGGGTGTAGTGCTTCTGAAGATACGCCGGCAAATCCAGCAGGGACATGCCCTTTTTCCCCTTTACCGGCGCATGGAGGATATGCAGCTCGTCCACACAGCCCATGGCGGTGATCTCTCCGATGGTCAGGTCCAGCAGGACCGTCAGCAACGACCAGACGCGGCCCTCGTCCTCCTTCAGCAGCGGCAGCAGCTTTTCACAGTACAGCGAGAGGATCAGCTCGTCCCGGTCCTCTTCTCCCTCTGCCCAAACCCGCACATCCTTCACGCCAATCTCCTGGCCGTACATCCTGAATTCAAATTCCTCCAGCGCCGCGCCGGGCTGGCGGCCCACCAGGATGTTCCAATGCTCCAGCACAGCCTCCGGCGCGCGGCGCTTAAAATACATCAGCTGGAACAGCTTGGCCCGGTCGCCCTCGGGCGAGAGGATCAGATCGTATTTCTCCCCGTTGAAGCCAAGCTCAAAGCAAATGTCGGTAAAGCCGGACGCCAACAGCTCATTGCACTTTTCCACCACAGCGTCGCTCTGATCCTTTGCGTCGATCAGGCGGCGCAGCTCCTCTTCCCCTTCCAAAAATGCCTGCCAGCACGCCTCCGCACGCTCACGGAAAGGCTTGATGTCCAGGGGCAAACTCAGCGTCCTGCGGCAGAGGTCGATGAATTGGAGCGTATCCTGATCGCCGGGGCGGGCCTCCAGGGCCTTCTCAAAATAGGAAAGCGCCTTGTTATCCTGGTCAAGATAGTAATAGGCGTAAGCCATGCGGAAGTTCCAGAGGTGATCCTCCTTCAGCTCCCCCTCCACGCCGGACAGCAGATCGATGGCCTTGTGGAACATCGACCGGTTCTCCGCCTCTGCCAGATTGTTATACGCCCGGGCCAGCAGGCTGATCAGCTCCGGCGTCTGCTCTGCTTCCGGCAGTCCTTCGATCGTATCGATGATCTTCTGATGCTCGTTCTCTTCGTGCCACTGAGCAATTTTCATCAGCAGCGTGTTCCCTTTGAAGCACCCCATAATATCTTTCCTCCCTGTCCGTTTTTTCTTTCCAGCCACTGCTCTTTATTCCGCGCTCCATCTGGCGCAGCCGGAAAGGGCGTAAAACAAAAAAGCATGGTATGGCCGCTCTTTTGCAACTATCATACCATGCTTTTCTTCTCTGAACAACCCCAAAGGATAAAAACGCACAGCGTCTTTCCTCAAACCATCCCGCCGTAAGGCGGCGTCCGCAGGGAAAACCGTCAAGTAGCCGCCGGGAGCGCACCCCGTCGCTCCTCCGGCTGGATCAGGGCGAAACTGTCCGCCATGGCGGTCAGATAACTGCCGAAGTGTTCCTTCTCCGCCTCCGGGCATTCCATCAGCAGGGCGTAGCATCCCCCGTCAATCTCGACGAAATAGACCGTCATTTCCGTAACAACCGGCTCTGTCTCTTCCTCGTCCGTCTCCGGCAGGTCTATTTTTTTGCCTGACAGGCGGGTCGCCTCCTGAGCCTCGCCCAGCGTCGCCTTGACGGGCGTGCGGAAGTCGTAATCGTCCTCGTCCTCCTGAAGGATCTTAACAGCCTCCTCGGTCTTCTTTCCGGTATAGTACCGGATGGTCAATTCCACATCCTCGTTGTCCTTGGCGTTCCACTGGGGCTCGTTGGGATCACGGGGCCAATCTTCTCCGGGGATGGCGATGGTATAGCGGCTGCCGGTATAGACCACAGCCTCCACCGTTTGATTCCGACCGTTGGTCTGCACAGTCAGCTCCACCTTTTCCGGCTCCTGGGACTGTTCGTTTTGCATCCTGTCAAACAGGCTCTGTCCGGCGGCCTGATCTGGTACATCTTTTTCTTCTGCCAGGTCCTCCTGACTGCTCTGCGCATCATCCGGCGCGCTGCCGCTGCCGGAGGAGCCGGTGTCCTGCACCGTCATACAGCCCGCCAGGAGCAGCGCCAACGCCGCCGCTGCGGTCAGGACCAACAGTTTATAGTTCATCAAAATGGCCTCCTTTGCCAACTTTCCGTATTCTCCCGATGTTGCAGTAAGAAGTTTTACGCCCCAGGACCTCCCGTCCCGGCGCTTTTGTCTATTATATCCAAAACCGGTCCATATAGCAAGTACAAAACACAAAAGGGCCGTCCGTCCGGCTGACAGCCGGACAGACGGCTCCTGGGAAAGGCCCTTGTGCCTTTCCCGCACCGTTCGCTCAAAGGTACGCCGTCAGCACATACCCACAGCACAGGATCAGCACAAAGCAGCCGGAAGTCAAGGTGACGCCGGCGGCGGAAAGCAGCTCCGCCGTGTGGGACAGGACGCGCTTCTTCTTCAGGGACAGGCCGGTGAACAGCACCGCAAGCCCGGAAAGAAATCCATAGAAAAACAACATGATGACCGTCTGCATGGCGGTTTTCTCCTTTCTGATCGTTCCGTAAATTCGCCCGTATCCTCCCGGCCGCCGGACCGCAGCCGCGGCTATCGGCCACGGCCCGGCAGCGGAAGAACCGGCATCACAGCGTACTGCTCGCCGGCAGGTCCGCCGAATCCGCATCCTCCACCGGCACACCTGCCGCGGCCTCCGGCACTTCCACGCTTGTACTCGGAAGCTCCTCTTCTCGATACTGTCCGCTATACATGGCATCCTGCTGCGCCCGGGTACGGAGCCGGACACTGTCGTTCACAATGCCCAAGTCCTCCAGCGCCGCAATGGTGGATGTCATATCCTTTGTCAGATAGAAGTACACATTACTCTGGTAGTCGATGTATACCCCGTCCTCCTCCATCACTCTGAACTCGACCTCGACTTCGTTGACGTACTCGTTTTCACTGCGTATTTGGTCGACCTGCTCGTAATCCATCAGGTCAAGCACCCGGGGCATCCGCCCCGCTTCGGCGTCCTCCATCAGCGCGGCGTACAGCGCTTTTCGTTCCGCCTCGTTCAAGCGATAGGACTGCTGAACCTCCACGTCGTTTTCTCCATAGTAATAGAACGTCATCCCCGTCACCTGGAGATTCTCGCCGCGCCTCGTATACAGCGCGCCTAAGGCATCCGTGGCGCGGTAGTCCGCACTGTCCGTCAAGGCAGACACGCACCCGGTGATCGTGTCCGGGTCGCCGGCGTCTTCTATCCTCAGAGGGAGGATATACCTGCGGCTCATCATGCTGCCGTCCTTAAACTGATAGTCAACACGGAAGGTCGTATAAGTTACGTCCTCCTCATCTACCATATACGAATAGGAAATACCCGGACCCAATCTGCTCCCGCGGCCATCCTTCATCTCCCGGCGGTGTTCCACAGCAAAGCGGTGGATATCGACCACCTTTTCGATACTCTCTCTGTCGCACAGCGTCACATCGCTGTAATGGTACCCCGAAAAGGTAACATTGACGCCCTGGACCCGGTCCACATCGGGGATCCGGCGGGTAAAGCCGGTGACATCCAAGGCCGCCCCGGCAGAAACCGCCAGGATGACGACCGCGCAGACCGCGCTGCCCCGCACGCTCTTTTTCACCACACGGAAGGACTTGTGCAGCAGCATCTGGGCCACAAGGTACCCCACCGCAGCCGCCAGGATCATCACGACCAGCTCCATGGCCACGCCGCCCAGAGCGCTGGATTCAAACAGCAGGTAATAGATCCCTTGGCCGATGGTCAGCGCCGCCGTCAGGCCGACGCCGTAGCGGAACAGGGCCCTGGCCCAGCCCACAGTGACCACATCCCCCGCCGTCTCACTGCGGCGGCGGCGGTATACGATGTAGGCCAGAACGGCCAGCACAACACCGGCAACGGCATAAAGGACCGGTACCCAGCCGCCGGACAGGTCCACTCTGGCAACCTCGTCGAAGCCGTCTGCGCCCACCTGATAGCTCCTGGCGACATCCATATACCGGTACATGCACATCAGCGGCGTCAGCAAGGTGACCACATCTTCAAACGCGTTGATGCTGCTGTACATGCCGTAAAGGAACGGCTCCACAAAGTAGGTAAACGTCCAGTACAGCACAAAGCACAAACCGTTCAGGATGGCGTAAAAAATGGGCACCGCCACTAAGTTGCCGGTGAACATGGTCACAAAGACGGCGAAGGAATAGAAAAACAGGCCCAAAGCGCACATACCCAGAAACCAGGCCAGCACCATACCGGGGCAAAACACGCCGCCTGCCAGGGTAACCAGAGCCGTCAGCACGGCCACAACGGCATTGGGGACCACGATAAACAGCAGTCCGCTGATATAATTGGTCAGATACAATCCGCTGCGCCGGATGGGCAGGGAGTGCATCATGGCCACGCTGCGGGCGCTGTGGAGGTAGGAAAACACCGCCATGGCCAGCACTAGGCCGTACACACAGCAGACCGCGGGACCCGCCACCGTCAGCATCGCGCAGATATTCTGGGAGATATCCATCAGATCCGGCTTCCAGGGGCTGGACAGGGACATCATCAGCATCAGCGGCAGGACCAAGACCCACATCGCAAGGTAAGCGATCCAGATGGGACTGAACCGCAGCGTATTCTTTTTCAGCAGCGCCACGTTAAAGAACGATGTCTTTGACTTCATAGTCCACACCTCCCAGCTCGTAAATAAAGATCTCTTCCAATGACAGCGGCAGCGCCTCCAGCAGCAGGGGCGCATACACGCTCAGCCGGTCCGTCACGCTCTGGATATCGCCGCGGATAATCAAAGTCTGTACCCGACCCGTAGCACTCCGGTGGAGGATTTCCAGATCCTCCGGCAGCTTGACCTCCCCTTCCTGGAACACCGTCTGGATTTTGACCGTGCTGCCCTGCAGCTCTTCCAGGGACCGCTCCAGCAGGACCTTACCCTTGTTCATGATGCCCACATGGTCGCACACGTCCTCTAACTCCCGCAGGTTGTGGGAGGAAACAAGGACCGTGGTGCCCCGCTCGGCCACGTCGTTCATAATCAGGCTCCACACCTGGCGGCGCATCACCGGGTCAAGGCCGTCCACCGGTTCGTCCAGTACCAGATAATCCGGCATGGTGCACATGGCCAGCCAAAAGGCGACCTGCTTCTGCATTCCCTTGCTCAGCCGGCGGATGGTCCGCTTTTCGTCGATGGAAAACACTTCCTTGAACTTTTCGTACCGCTCCATATTGAATCGGGGATAAAAGCCGCAGTAAAACCGCATCATATCCCGCACGTCGGACTGGAGGAAATAGTACCAGTCGTCGGGAATGGACGCCATACGCTCCTTCACCGCCGGGTTCTCGTACACCGGCTGCCCATCCACCAGCACAGCGCCCTCGTCCTGACGGTAGATGCCCGTAATATGGCGGATCAGCGTGGATTTGCCCGCGCCGTTGGGACCCACCAGACCGTATACCGCACCGGTGGGCACCGTAAGCGTCGTGCCGTCCAGCGCGGCAAAGCCGTCGAAGCGCTTCTTCACGTCTTGAATCTCGATCATTTCGTTTCCTCCTCCCCTTCTTCCAGCAGCGCCAGCAGTTCTTCCCGCTTGGCGCCCAGGAACCGCAGCTCCTGGAGCAGTGCCCGAATGCGCTGCTTGAGTTCATCCTTCCGCCGCTCGTCGGCCTTGATGTCGCCGCAGGCAAAGGACCCTTTGCCGGGGACGGAATAGATATATCCTTCGTTCTCCAGCTCGTTGTACGCCTTCTGGATGGTATTTGGATTGATGGCCAGCTCTGTGGCCAGGGCGCGCACGGACGGCAGCTTGTCGCCTTCCTTCATCGCGCCGGTCATGATCAATTTTTTCAGTCCGCTCTTGATCTGGGCGTAAATCGGGCTGGCGTCCCGATAGTTCAGACTGATCATCCGCTCCCACTCCTTTCCTCAAAAATACGTCCCGTGTACTACGCGTACTATCTGTGTTAGTACAGTTAATATAACACACCGGAGCGCCGGTGTCAACCAGAATTTCCCGATGGGAAACCCTGTCCGCAGCAAAAAAGGGCCGCAACAGGGTTTTCCTGGGAAATCCCCCCGCTGCGGCTCATAAAAATCTTTGTTCCGGCCAGGACCGCCCGGCTCGCCCTCAGTCTGCTTGATCGGGAAGGTTGCGCTCTCCCCACGCCCTCATGTAACGGATCACATCCATAAAGCTCGCTCCCAAATCAGACAGAGTATACTCCACCCTCGGCGGGATCTCGTGAAAGTCGCGGCGGATCAGGAATCCGTCGGTTTCCAATTCCCGCAGTTGCTTTGTCAGAGACGATTCCGATATTTCACCGAGCTGGCGGCGCAATGCCCCAAATCTATGAATGCCGCAAAACGAGATATAATAGAGGATCTCCAGTTTCCACTTGCCGCCCAACATTTTTTGAAGGGCCGACATCGTTTTGCAGCGTTGGACCGCCGTATCCGTTTTCTTCATGCTGCATGACCTCCCGGCGGTATGATACCACTGCCGCATTCCAAAAGCAAGGTACTGCAAAAAAGTACCGTACTTTCTATTTTCCCGTACCATGCTATAATGGCAAAAAAACAAGGAGGTTTTACGATGCACTACACCGGAACCATCTGGAGGCCACCCTATGAGGCTTCCTCATTGCTGCTCGAGGTAACGGCAGGCTGTACCCATCACAACTGCAAATTCTGCACGCTCTATCATGATCTGCCGTTCCACTTTAGGATGTCGCCTCTGTCCGATATCGAAAGCGATCTGCAAGAGGCGCAGCTTTGGAATACAGATCCCATCTCCATGCTGTCGGCCCGCTTGCAGGGCGCCCCCAGGCCGGAGCGCATCCGACGCGTCTTTTTGACCGGGGCAAATCCCTTTGTCCTGAAGCATGAACGGCTTATGTCCATCGCCGGTTTGATCCGGCAATACATCCCCTCTGTCCAAACGATCGGTTGTTTTGCAAGGATCACGGATGTTGCTCTGAAGTCGGACGAGGAATTGGCGTCCCTTCACCAGACCGGATACAGCGGCCTGACCATCGGGATCGAGACCGGCGACGGCGAAGCCCTGGGTTTCATGAACAAAGGTTATGCTTCCGCCGATATCGTAACGCAATGCCGGCGGCTGGATCAGGCCGGTATTCCTTACAGCTTCTTTTATCTGGCAGGCATCTCCGGCGACGGTCGGGGTGAGGCCGGCGCAAAAATGACCGCCGCGCTTTGTAACCAGCTCCACCCCACGCTGATCGGCGTCAATATGCTGACTGTCTATGCGGACGCGGCGCTTTTTCAGGAAATACAAAACGGTACCTGGAAGGAAGAGAGCGAAACCGAAAAGTACCGGGAAGTCCGCGCCTTGCTCGAACACTTAACGATCCCTGTCCAATTCGCCGCATTGGGCGCTTCAAACGCTTTTCGGTTCCAAGGGACCTTGCCGGGAGATCGGGACGCCCTGATCCGGGCGCTGGATCAGATCCTTGAAACGGCGAAAGAAACGGAACTGCGCGCATACCGCCAAAATCTTCCGCATTTATGACCGGGGACAAGGGATATCCCAGGTCTTACATTCCCTCCGGCGCATGGTCCCTTTCCCTCTTCCGGGCAAAAATTTTGGAGCCACCTCTTTGCAAAGCAGCTCCAAAACGTTCTCTTTTCAAACGCCGTCAAAGCAGCGTGATCCCCGCCCCGGCGCAGGTTTTCAGCGTCTCCTCATCCCAGATGGAGGACTGTACCTCGCCGATATGGGCGCTGCCCAGCAGCAGCATACACAGGCGGGACTGGCCGATGCCGCCGCCCATGGTGTCCGGCAGCTCGCCAGCCAGCAGCGCCTTATGGAAGGGCAGCGCCCGGCGGCTGTCGCAGCCGGCGGCGGTCAACTGCCGGTCCAAACTCTCCGGGCTGACGCGGATGCCCATGGAGGATACCTCATACGCCTGTTGCAGCGTGTAGTTCCAGAACAACAGGTCGCCGTTCATGAACCAGTCGTCATAGTCGGGAGCGCGGCCGTCATGGGGCTGGCCGGAGCGCAGCGGCGCGCCGATCTGCATCAGGAACGTGGTGGGATGATCCTTGACAAAGGCGTTTTCCCGCTCCTTGGGTGAAAGGGCCGGGAACAGATCCTCCAGCTCCTGGGTGGTGATGAATGTGATCTCCGGGCTGGTCGCCGGCAGCAGCGCCAGCTTGGGAAACAGGGCGCGCATGGTCTTTTCCGTGGCGCAGATGGCCTCCACGATTTTGCCCACCGTCTCCTTCAGCGTTTCCAGATCGCGCTCTCTGGGCGCGATGATCTTCTCCCAGTCCCACTGATCGACGTAAATGGAATGCAGATTGTCCAGTTCCTCGTCCCGGCGGATGGCGTTCATATCCGTCACGATGCCGGTGCCCAGGGAAAAATTGTAGCGCTTCAGCGCCTGACGCTTCCACTTTGCCAGGGAGTGGACCACTTGGGCGTTGGTGCCGGTGGCTTTGATGTCGAACTCCACCGGGCGTTCCACACCGTTGAGGTCATCGTTCAGACCTGTGGACGCGTCCAGCAGCAGCGGAGCCGATACGCGCCGCAGCTGTAGCGCGCCGCTGAGGGTATCCTCAAACACCCGCTTGGTCATGGCGATGGCCACCTGGGTATCGTAAAGATTCAGGGATGGCTTATAGCCCTTTGGGATCTCACAATGATTCATATCGCTCTTTCTCCTTTTTGCGCGGCTGCGCCGCGCTGTTTATTCCTCCCGCCCCCGGCGGCGCTTTTCCCGCTTTTGTTCCGGCGGATGGTACGTCTGCTCATACTGCGCGATCAGCTCGTCTTTTCCGCGCTTGTTCAGCGCCCAATAAATGAACTTTTTGATCAGATCATAAAACACCACGAACACCGGCACGCCCACCAACAGGCCCACAAAGCCGAACAATCCGCCAAACAGCAGCGTGGAAAACAACACCCAGAAGCTGCTCAGGCCCACCTTGTCGCTGAGGATTTTCGGACAGATGATGTTGCCGTCGATCTGCTGGAGCACCAGGATAAAAATAATGAACCAGACGCATTTGACCGGATCGTCCATAAAAATCAACAGCGCCGAGGGGATGCCGCCGATATAGGGGCCGAAATAAGGGATGATATTCGTCAGGCCGTTGACCACGGCGATGAGCGCCGCGTCCTGAATGCCCATGATGATGCAAACGATATACACGATGACGCCCACGATGATGGAATCCAGGATACGGCCGCTAATATAATCGGTAAAAGTCCGGTCGATAAAACGCAGCTCCTTGACCACCTCCGTGTACGCCCGGCCCTTGAAGATGCAGCACAGCACCATCTTGATCTGGGCGCGCCATTTGCTGCGGCTGCACAGCAGGTAGATCGCCACGATCAGGCCGATAAAGAGGTTGATAAACTGGGTCACCAGCGTCATGGCTCCGGCGGAGACGCCGCCGATGATATCCTGAAGGTTCGGCAGCAGCTGCTCGTTGAAGAAGGTGTTGACCCACTCCATCACCGAAGCGTTCATGCTGTGGATGTAATTCAAAGCCACCTCGTTGCCCGCAAAAATCTCCTCCAGCCATACCGTCAGCGCGCCGATCTGTCCCGGCAGAGAGTTGACCAGATCGATGATGCTGTTGACTACGCTTTGCAGCGTGAGCGTGAGCAGGATAAAGACTGCCGCCATTACCAGGAGCATGGACACCAGCACGGAAAGGGCGCTGGCAAGGCCGTCCGCCTTGCGCTGATCTTTTATACGGGGCCGCAGGCGTTTTCTGAAATTTCGCTCAAAATACTTGCACATGGGCCGCAGCAGATAAGCAAAGACGCCGCCGTACAAAAACGGCATCAGGATGTGGATCACAGACGAAACGCCGCCGCGCACAGCCTCAAAACGGAACAGCAGGAAGAAAAAAAGAATGCACAGCGCAAAGATGATAAACACCACCGCAACAATGGGGAAATATTTGCGTCCTTCCCTTTCCCGAAATTCCTTGAAATTCATAAACCGTCCTCCTTCTACCCCAAGCGGCAGATCCCTTCCATGACTCAGCGCGCAGCGCGCTCCCTTTTTTCCCTATTATACCGTCCGACACTCACTTTGTCAATTTACTCTGTCAGAGAAACCGGGGCAAGACGCGCGCACCGGCCATCCGGTGCGCGCAGTCTCTTTTTGATTCTATTGCAGCAAAGCGGGCCTGAGCAAAAACAGATCGTCCAGACGGTTCTTCTGATCGAGCAGATTATTATACTGGACCTTTCGGTAATTCTCCACCTGTCCGGCGCAGGGGCCGTCTGCATCGTCCAGGCGGTACCAGCTGCCGTCCGGCGCACGATAGCCCACTGTGGTGATGACAGGCAACGTCTTGGACAGCTCCGCCAGATATTGCTGATAGGGCGTCAGAGGCAGCCCCGCAGCTTCCAATACCAGCGTGGAAAGGTAATTCAGACTGATATCCTCGATCTCCCGTTCCTCGATCTCGAAATTGGCCCAGATGAAGAAAGGGGTAAGATACATCCTCTGCTCCTCTTCCAGGGTCAGATCGCTCAACGGCTTGCCGTAAAGAGTCTCGTAAAACTCCGGCTCCACCGAGGGTTGGTGATCTCCGAACATACAGATCACCACCGGCTCATCCACCGCGCTGTAATATGCCTTGCAGGATCTGCTGGCATATTACAGCGCGGATGATGAGCCGGAGTTTTA
>CANSLL010000068.1 GCA_947647695.1 uncultured Clostridia bacterium
CGTGGCCGGAGGCCACCCAGACCTGGGGGTTCATGAGGATGGCGGCGTCCAGCCCTACGTTGTAGGGGTTCTCCTGGACGAACTTCTTCCACCAGGCCTTCTTCACGTTGTTTTTCAGCTCCACGCCCAGGGGGCCGTAGTCCCAGGTGTTGGCAAGGCCCCCGTAGATCTCGCTGCCGGCGTACACAAAGCCGCGGTTCTTGCACAGGGCCACGATCTTGTCCATGGTCTTTTCGGTGTTTTTCATGTGTGACTGTCTCCTTTATATTATATATATTTATTTTATTATTCTATCGATTTGGTTGCCATCCTTTGCGCTGCCCTGTCATCGTGTGGCGCTGAGCTTCGCGCATTCCTCCGGGGTGAACAGGACCTCGCTGCGGTACTGCGCCCGCAGGGCAGAAACAGACCGTCCGTCCAAAGCCGCGCGCATATCCTGCTGGAGCAGGGCAAAGACGCGGCAGAAGGTGGGAGAGCGGTAGATGTCCCCATCCCGGCGGTCCAGCTCCGCCGGATGGTAGCCGCCGGTGGGGGTGGTGAACACCGGCTCAAACACGTCGATCATGGTGTCGCCGATGTCGCCATAGAGCACCTCCTGGACGCCCTCCCAAAAGGGCTGGCCGCAGACGGCGCCCTCCAGCACAAGACAGAGGTTGCTGAGATAGACGTTGTAGGACATGGGCCACTGTCGAAAATGGGCTTCATAGAACGCATCGCTCTCCGGGTCGCCGTTCAGCTCGCTGTCGTCCCCGGTCATAATCTCCAGCGCTCCGGCAGAAAAACTTTTCTGAAAACGCGCCAGCGTTTCCGGGGTGCATTTGCCCTCTAAAAAGTCCCACAGCAGCTTGATGGCCGTCTCCACCACCTCCGGTGTTTCCTCGTCCGGGGCCTTGATGTGGCGGTAAGAATTCCACCAGCGGGTAAAGATCAGCGTCTGGGCCAGTATCTGGGTCTTTGCGGACTCCCCTGCAAACGCCTTATCTGCGTGGGCCTCCAGATCGTCCACCAGGTCCGCTTTCTCCGCCGCGGACGCCGCCGCAAAGTCGATCTTGTAAAGGATATCCATCGCGTTTCCTCCTTTTCCATCCCGGGCAAGCTGTCCCGGACCGGGAAGGGTAAATCTTCTAATCTTATTTATTATAGTAAACACCGCCGCCATTTGCAAGAAATCCTTGGCAGAAAGACAGATTTTTTCTCATTTCCCCCCTTGCCGCCATTGGTGACAAAAGGATGACAAAAATTACATTTGTGAAAGATGATACTTTTTGCCGAAAGGGAACACAATATATGGTAGTATTCCCCAAAAAGCGGCCATAACTTTTTTCTTTTCCGCCAATTTTCCAACAAAAACTTGACGAATGGGGAAAAAAGGTGTACACTGCATTTGTAACTGATTTGTAACTATTGGAAATCTTTTGTTATGTTTTTAGAAGCCGGGACCCGGCCGGGTCCGGCGAAACACACAACAGATTGGAGCTGATGCTATGCCAGAAGCCATACAGAACCGCCCCGTCTCCCAGCGCCCGGCAGGGAAGCATTTGGCTTCCGCGGCCCTGGTTCGGGAATCGGACAACCGGTTTATGAACTTTGCGCTGTTTGTGGGAAGCGGCGTCCATGGGCTGCCCGGTCTGAGCCGCGGTTTGTGGCGGTATTACGGACAGGATCACGCGGCGGCGGTCCGCCGGTTTTTCCAGGAATACCGGCCCCATCCCCTGCCCTTCGTCGGCGCGGCGGTGATCCTGTTTTTGGGCGTAAACTTTGTGCAGACCCACACCATCGCCACAGGCGTGGTGCTGGGCGGCCAATACGTCGGCGCGGTGGACAGCCGGGAGACGGTGGAAAACGCCCGTATTTTTATGGAGGACTCCGCCAGCGAGGCGCTGGGCTATGAATACAGTCTGAGCAGTGATTTCCTGCGCACCCATCCGGTGGTCGTGGCCAACAACGCGCTGCTGACCCAGGATCAGGTGGTGAACATGATCTGCGACGCCAACCCGATCGTCACCCACGCCTACGTCCTCACGGTGGACGGCCAGGTGGTCACGGGCAGCGGCAGTCAGTTCCTGATCGAGAATGTGCTCAAGCAGAAGCTGACCCAGTACCGCACGGAGAATACCATTTCCGCAGAGTTCTGCGAGGATGTCTGCGTCAGCCGGGAGATCGTGAGCGAGAGCGAGCGCAAGTCCTTCGGCTCGGTGACGGAGACGGTGAATTCCACCAGCCAGGAAGAGGTGATCTACACCGTCAAGACAGGAGACACCTGGTCCCAGATCGCCGGCAGCTTTGATATGTCGTCGGCGGAACTGCTGGCGCTGAACCCGGAGTATGATATGGATAAGATCTGGGTCAACCAGGAGCTGACGGTCAGCGCGGCGGTGCCGCTGCTGAACGTGCGCACGGTGGACCGGGAGAAGTACCGGACGGCGGTGCCCTATGAGACGGAGTGGCAGAACGACGACACGATGTATCAGGGCGAGACCCGGCTGATCACAGCGGGCGTGGAAGGCACGGCGGACGTGGAAGCGAACGTCACCTACCTCAACGGCGTGGAGACGAACCGGGATGTGATCGACTCGGTGATGGTCACGGCGCCGGTGACTCGCGTGATGGCGGTGGGAACGAAGGAGCGGCCCAAGACGATGGCAAGCGGGAGCTTCGCCTGGCCCACCAGCGGGCGGCTGAGTTCCACCTTCGGCGGACGGGCGTCCCCGGGCGGCATTGGATCGCGCAACCACAAGGGCATCGACATTGCCGGTTCCCGCGGGCGGGCGATCAAGGCGTCCGACGGCGGCACGGTGAGCTACTCCGGCTGGATGGGCGGCTACGGCTACCTGGTCATCATCGACCATGGAAACGGCTATCAGACGTATTACGGCCATAACAGCAAGCTGCTGGTAGGCGTAGGAGACAAGGTCTACAAGGGCCAGCAGATCGCGAACATGGGCTCCACGGGCAATTCCACCGGAAACCATTGTCACTTTGAGATCCGGCTGCATGGCACGCCGGTCAACCCATTGAAATATTTATAAGAGACAAAGGGGGGACGGAAGTCCCCCCCTTTTCGATTCCTCCCGCGAAAGCGGGGCCGCCTCCGGCGCGCAGCCGGCATATAAAAAAAGCGGCTTTCGCCGCTTTTTTTAGGATAACCCCTTCGACATGCGCGTCTGTAAGATCGCTCCCGGAACGGGCAGGGTCATCTCCACACCGTCAAAAACAAACCCCAGGTGCTGGTAAAACCGCAGCGCCCGGCGGTTCTTCTTCAAAACCCACAGCGTCAGCCGCTGATAGCCCGCCGCCTTGACGGACGTAAACAACCGGCGCATCACATAGGCTCCATACCCCTGTCCAATGTAGTTCTCCTTCAAATACAACGCCGTCAACTCCAACGTGTCCGGCGCGGCATTCTCCTCCCGGGGAAACCCGATGGTCACATAACCAATGGGCATACCGTCCAGCTCAATCAAATACGTCCGGTCCACGTTTCGCTCCAGCAGACCCATCCAATAAAAAAACCGGCGCTCAAAGGTATTGTGCTTCTCCATATACTCCGGGGAAAAAATGTGGCTGAATGCCAGCCAGCTGTTGACCTGAATGCGGGCAAGCTCCGCGGCGTCGTTGGTCTGCGCCTGGCGAAGATCGATCATGACGGCCCCCCGCCTCCTTCCTTATCTCGTGCCTGAACGGCTTTTCCCACCAGCGCCAACACCAGCAGCCCGGTGGCCAGCACAATGAACACCGCCATCAGCACGCCGTTTTGCAGCACAGCACTGGAAAAAAAGCTGAGGATCAGACACACTGGTGCCAAAACAAAGGCGTATGTTCCAAGCCTGCGCATCGTGGCCCCTCCTCTCTTATACCACCTGAAACAGATAAAATTTCAAATAATTCGTCTCCGGTACTCCCCAGAGGATGGGATGATCCGCGCACTGCTGGCGCGTCTCGATCTGCCGCAGCTGGACGCCTGCGTCCGCTGCCGCCGCGCGGAGCATTTTGGCAAACAGATCGTCCCAGGCAAAGTGGGAGCACGAACAGGTGGCCAGATAGCCGCCCCGCGGGAGCAGCTTCATGGCGCGGTAGTTGATCTCCTTGTACCCTGCCAGCGCGTTGCGGATGGTCTTACGGGATTTCGTGAACGCCGGAGGATCCAGGATGATAAAATCGTACCGCCGCCCCTGGCCCGCCAGGGCGGGCAGCAGCTCAAACACGTTTTCCACCCGAAAATCCATCACGCCCTCCAAACCGTTCAGGACGGCGTTCTGCCGGGCCATGGCCACGGCGCTTTCGGAGACGTCCACCGCCGTGACGTGCTGCGCGCCGCCCAGGGCGGCGTTCAGGGCAAAGGAGCCGGTATGGGTGAAGCAGTCCAGCACCGTCCGGCCGCGGGCAAGACGGGCCACCGCCCGGCGGTTGCGCTTCTGGTCCAGGAAGAACCCGGTCTTCTGCCCGTTTTCAAAATCCACCAGATAGCGGACGCCGTTTTCCGTGATCTCCGTCACCGTCTCCTCCGGCAGCCGCTCCCCGGGGAGGAGATACCAGCCCTTGCCCTCGGTCAGGCCCTCCTTTTCCCGGAGGGCCGCGTCGTTGCGCTCGTAAATGCCCCGCACCGTCTGCCCGTCCCGGCGCAGCAGGTCCGCCAACAGGGGGAAGAGCAGGTCCTTGCGTTCTTCTATGCCGCGGGAAAGGGTCTGGGCGACCAGGATATCGCCGAAGCGGTCCACCGTCAGGCCGGGAAAGCAGTCCGCTTCCCCGAAAACCACACGGCAGCAGGACAGCTCCTCGGGCGTCAGGACGCTTTTGCGGTAATCCCAGGCATAGCGCAGGCGGCGTGTCCAGAAGGCGCTGTCGAAGGTGTCGTTGGCGTTGCGGGAGATCAGGCGGGCGCGAATTTTACTGTGGCTGTTGTAAAAAGCGCTGCCGAGCCACCGGCCCTTGACGCTGAACACGTCCGCGATGGAACCGTCAGCCGGGCTGCCGGACACGGCGGTAACCTCTCCTTCGTAGACCCAAGGGTGGCCGCCGGTCAGGGCATGCTCGCCCTTGGAGGTAATGGTGATGCTTGGATAGGGACGCTGTATTTTCATGGGTCACTCCTCATTTGTTCCGTCAGGGAAAAATCGTCTTTGACGGTAGTATAGCACATTTTTCCCTCCTGCGCCATACATTGATAAGGAATAGAAATCAGAAAGGAAGGATTCTGTCTATGCCTACCATCTATCTCAGCCCGTCGACCCAGGAAAACAACTACTATGTCACCGGCGGGACCGAGGAATACTATATGAACCTCCTGGCGGACGCCATGGTCCCCTATCTCCTCTCCAACGGCATCCAGTACGTCCGCAACACCCCCGATATGACCGCCGGGTCCTCCATCCGCCAGGCCAACGCCGGCCGGTATGACTTTTACCTGGCCCTCCACTCCAACGCCGCCGGGGAGGGCAACTACGGCAACGTGCGGGGCATCATCGCCTTTTATTACCCCACCAGTACGAACGGCAAACGGGCGGCGGATATTTTCGCGGCCAACCTGCGCACGATCTACCCCCTGCCAAATCTGGTGCGCACCCAGGCCACCACGACCCTGGGGGAGGTCGCCCAGTCCCGCTTTCCTGCGGTGCTGCTGGAGTTGGGCTACCACGACAATTATGAGGATGCCGTATGGATCGACGGCCATCTCACCCAGATCGCCCAAAACCTCGTTCTGTCCCTGACGGAGTACTTCGGCCTGCCCTTCATCTGGCCCATGGACCCCATGGACGGCGTGGTGTCTGTCAGCTCCGGCACGCTGAATTTACGGGCACGTCCCTCCCAGAACGCGGCGGTCATTACATCCATGCCCGACGGCGCCCCCGTGCGCGCCTACGGCCGGTGGCAGGACTGGTATGTGGTCCACTACGGCCCCTACGTCGGTTACGCCGCCGGACAATATCTCCGGTTCTGACTGCCGGGGCGGAGGTTGCAATCTGTGCGCCGCAGCGATATAATACATTCATCTGAAAGCAGCAAGCGAGGGAGCGTTTATGGCAATCATCGGAATCGACCTGGGCACCACCAACAGTCTGGCCGCCGTCTGGCGGGACGGGCACAGCGTGCTGATCCCCAACGCCGCGGGGGAGTATCTCACCCCCAGCGCCGTCAGCATCGACAGCGACGGCTCCATCCTGGTGGGGCAGGCGGCGCGGGACCGGCTCATCACCCATCCAGACCGCACCGCCGCGGGCTTCAAGCGCTTTATGGGCACAAAAAAGCATTATCAGCTGGGCGGCCAGGTCTTTTCCCCGGAGGACCTGTCCTCCTTCATCCTGCGCAGCCTGCGGCGGGACGCCGAGGCGTATCTGGGCGAGGAAGTCACCGAGGCGGTGGTCAGCGTACCGGCATACTTTGCCGAGGCCCAGCGCTCCGCCACCAAACGCGCCGCCGCCTTGGCAGGGCTGAAGGTGGAGCGCCTCGTCAACGAACCCTCCGCCGCCGCAGTGGCGGGTCACATCAGCGAAGGGGACGGGGACAAGGTCTGCCTGGTGTTCGACCTGGGCGGCGGCACCCTGGACGTGTCGTTGGTGGAGCGGTTCGGCAACGTGGTCAGCGTCACAGCAGTCAGCGGCGACAACCATTTGGGCGGTCAGGACTTCGACCTGGCCATCGCCCAGGGCTTCTGCGCCGACTGCGGTCTGGCTTTCGACGCGCTGACGCCGCGCCAGCAGGAGATGCTGCTGCGTCAGGCAGAGCAGTGCAAGATGGCCCTGACCGTACAGGATCCGGTCATTATGGCTGTGGACGACGGCGCAGTGAAGGCGTCCCTGTCTTTGACCAACGAATGGCTCATCCGCAAAAGCGGCGCCCTGTTCCGCCGTATGACCGCCCCGGTACAGAAGGTGTTCCTGGACGCCGGCATCGCGCCCCAGGAGCTGGACGACCTGGTCCTGGTGGGCGGGTCCAGCCATATGCCCGTGGTGCGCCGTTATCTGTCGAAATTTTTGGACAAACGCCCCGTGCGCGGCGGCCATCCCGATACGGCGGTGGCCCTGGGCGTGGGCGTCTGCGCAGGGATGAAGGAGCGGGCCGAGGGCTTGCGCCAGCTGGTGCTCACCGACGTGTGCCCCTTTACCCTGGGCGTGGCCAAGCACAACGCCAGCGAGCCGGGCCGCTACCTCATGTCCCCCATCATCGAGCGCAACAGTGTGCTCCCCACCAGCAAAATGGGGGTATACTACACCGTGGAGGACGGCCAGAAGGGCGTGGAGATCCAGGTCTATCAGGGGGAAAACCGCTACTGTGCGGACAATATGTGCCTGGGGCGGCTGAACCTTTCCGTCCCGCCCGCGCCCCGGGGACAGCAGTCTGTCAAGGTGCGCTTTACCTACGACATCAACGGCCTTTTAGAGGTGGAGGTGGCCAACGAAGCCGGGCAGCTGGCCCGTCTCGTGCTCCAGGGCCAGGATATGAGCGAGGAGGACGCGGCGCGCCGCCTTCAGGAGCTGGCCCATCTGAAGCTCCATCCCCGGGACCAGGAGGAGAACCGGGCGCGCATCGCCCGGGGCGAGCGGCTTTACGCCGTCACTGTGGGCGCGTTGCGCGCCCAGGTGGGGGAACTGCTGGACTGGTATCAAAGCCAGTTGAGCACCCAGGAGGCCATCCGCATCGCCAAGGCCGGACGCAGGATGGACCGTCTGCTGGATCAGGCGGAGGCCTATGTCGGCGACAGCACGCTGCCCTTTTCCTTTGAGGACCCGGAGGACCCGGAGGAGGACGCGCCGTGAGCGGCTGGCCCTGGTCGGAATTGGGCCTGCCCGGCCCCGCGGAGCTGCCGGAGATCCGCCATGCCTACGCCGGCCGCCTGGAGACGACCCATCCCGAGGACGACCCGGAGGGGTTCCAAAAGCTCCACAGCGCCTATACCCTGGCCTGCCGCATCGCCCGGCAGAACCGGCGTCATTCGGAGCGTCCCGTCCCGCCGGACCGCCCGCCGCAGGACGCGCCCGGTCCCGCGCCGGCGGAGGCAGACGGTTCGTCCCGCCCGGCGCACGGGTGGAACGAGGACCTGATCCGCGCCCTGGAAGCGTCCGCCGCCACCCGGAGGCCGGAGGCGGGGCAGGACGATGAAACCGCCGAAAGCTACGACCAGCCACTGCATCAGCTGGCATGGGACCCCAACGCCGCGCCGCCCCCGGAGCGTCCCGGCGACCGGGATTGGGACTGGGACGCGCTGCTGAAAAAAGATGAGGCTCCGCCGCCGCCCCAAAAGGAAAAAAGGGAAAAAGACAGCGATTGGGATTTCCATGCCCTGCTTCGCGCAAAGGAGGACGCCCCGCCGCCGGAAGAGGACCGGGCCGCGCGGGGTCAGGGGGAGGATTGGGATTACGATACGCTCCTGGCCGAGGGAGAGCGGGAGCGCCGCGCTGCGGCGCGCCGGTCCGGGCCCCGGAACGGCAACGGCGGACAGCGGCGGGCCGAGGACGCCTGGGCGCGCACGGACGCTGCCCTGCGGGCCATGGAACAGCTCTGCGCGTCCAACGCGCCCCTTCCCGCATGGACGGCGTTCCTGCAAGGTCCGTTGTTTTCCTCCCTGACCGGCGAACTGGATCTGATCTTCGGCCTGGAAGAGCTGTTGCAGCGCCATCCTGAACTGTCCCGCCCGGTCCGGCGGGCCATCGCCGCCGCCTGCGGCCTGACCCGCCGTCCCGCCCAACCGGAGCTGCAAACGCTGTACCGGATGCTCCGGGCCGTGCCCAGGGGGAATACGCAGCCGCGGAAGATTCAGATCCGCAAGCCCTATGCCATCGCTGCTGCGGTGCTGTGGCTGCTGGTGTTTTCCTATCTGATCCCCTGGGACACCGTCGGCACGCCATCCGCCACGGGCGAGCAGCAGCGCGCCCAGACCTGCGCGTATCTGGAGGAAGATTTCGGACAGCCCTTCCACTCCCTGGCGGGCGGCGAGGCGGAATACGACAATCTTTTTGCCCCGGACGATGATCCGTACCTGCTCTTCCTGGCCGGTCCCGACGGCCCCCGGGACAAGGAGGCGGGCAAGCGGGGATATGAGACGAACTACACCGAGGCCCTGGTCAAGCGGGAGATCGAGGACTTTGCGAACGCCCATGGTCTGGACCTGCGTCTGGACAGCGCCGGAGGCTACCGGGGCACACGGGGCGAAACGCCGGGGGCGTATATCATCGACCTGCCCCTGACCGGCGCGGGGGAGGAGATCACCGCCCTGGGCGGGCTTTTGACGCAGCTGGAGGAAGCGGACTGGTACCAGGAGCTGACGCCGGAATTCCAGGTATTCTTGTGCTACCGGGGCCTTGCCTTTTACGACGCGGTCTCCACCGGGGAGCCCTTTGACGCAGACCTTGCCCGGAGCATCTATGAGGAGGACATCGGCCCCATGTTCTGCCGTTACCTCATCAACGACCTGGGCCTTTCCGCCCGGCACTTCGGCGAAGGCGTGCCCCTGGCCCTCAAGGGGGAGGGGGAAACGGAGATCGACGGCAGCCTGTTTTTCTGGGTCAAATGGGAAAACGGCGGCGGCAAAGCCGTCTATTACTTCCTCCACAGCGCCGGTGCGCAACTGTTCTGCCTCCCGGCGGAGCAGGTGGAGGGGAAGGAGCTGACCGCCCTGTCCCTCTACCAAGGCCATACGGAGGTCCTGGAAGCAGAGTCCGTGGACCTGCGCGTATTGGTGATCGACCATGTGGACCCGGCTTGAGGGGCGGACGCGCCGCCCTCAAGCCGGGGGACAAATCAAATATTTTTTTACAGGAGAAGAAGACTATGTATAAAAACATCGAAAAACAGACGCCCCTGGCGCTGGCGGACCTGGTGGCGTACCAGACGGGACAGGTCGTCAGCAAGACCCTGGTGCAAAACGACGCCGTGAGCATGACGGTCTTTTCCTTTGACAAGGGGGAGGAGATCTCCAGTCATTCCGCCGCCGGGGACGCCATGGTCACCGTTTTGGAGGGGACGGGCCGCTTCACCGTGGGCGGCGATGTGTTCGTGCTCCACGCCGGCCAGACCCTGGTCATGCCCAAGGGCATCCCCCATGCGGTGTACGGCGAGGAGCAGTTCAAAATGCAGCTGACTGTCTCTTACTGACGCCTGCAACGGGCTTTCTTTGACACGCAAAACAAGGAGACTGCCGATAGGCGGCAGTCTCCTTGTTTTGATGGAAAAAACGTGTTGGGAAATGCTTCATGCGCCCGGACAGGCCGTCACATCGCACCGTTCAGGGCGTCGAGCCACAGCTTGGCCATGGTCGCCATGCCCGTGCAGTGGGGATGGGCGCAGTCGATGGCAGCGTATTCTACGCCGGAGGCGGCCAGGTCGGCCAGGCGGCAGCCTTCGGCTGCGGCTGCGGCGCGGATGGCGCGGTTGTACGGGTCCAGCGACGCGGCGCCGCCCAGGGCAGTCTGATAGTAATTGACCATCTGATCTTTGACGCAGTAGCTCCACAGCAGCGTGCCGCACCAGATCTCCGCGGCGGGATAGTTGGTCTTGAGCTTGCGGAGCATCAGGCGGTAATCCCGCTCAAAGGCCGCAGGATCGACACGGTAGCCCGCATCGTTGGTCCCCATATAGATCAGGATCACATCGGGATGACCCAGGCCGGCGGTGCGCTGGTCGCTGCATCCGCTCAGATAATTGGGCGAGCGGTGGAAGCTGTCGGTCATGTGGCCCGCGGCGGTGGCGGGCGCAGCGTACTGGTCCTCGCCGGTCACGGTGGTGCTGGAAAAGGAATTGTTGACCTCCAGCTGTCCGCCGAGGCCGTGGATCACGCGCATCCACCAGGTGTCATCCACGCTGCGCATTTCCGCCATGGCGGCGGCGAACAGGTCGTAAAATACGCCGTCGGGCGTGGTGTAGCCCTGGTAGGTGCTGACAGAGTCCCCTAAGATAGAGATTTTTTTCATTGTGTAAACCCTCTTTCCTCCGTTGACAAAGCCCGCGGGATTGGGTACAATAGGATACGTTCCCGAAGCGCCGTTTGAGGTTTATTATAGCAGGATGCGCAGAGAAGCACAACCGGCGATCGAAAATTTACCTGGGCGTGCTGGATGTTATATCATATATCAAATGTGCCCGCAGCGTAGCCGGATTGCGCGTTTGCCGCCGGGGCGGAAGTGGGGAACGCTTTCTCAAAACCGCACACACAGCATATACAAACCAATATGCGTCCGTAGCTCAGCAGGATAGAGCGTCCGCCTCCTAAGCGGAAGGCCAGCGGTTCGAAT
>CANSLL010000069.1 GCA_947647695.1 uncultured Clostridia bacterium
GACTTTTTACAAAACGAGCTGCCGAAGTATGGCAAAAACGTCGTGCTGATTTACGGTGGCGGCTCGATTAAAGAGAACGGCATTTACGACAGCGTGCGGAAGATTTTGGAGGAGAACGGCAAATGCGTGGCGGAGATTTCCGGCGTCATGCCCAACCCCACCGTGGATAAGCTGTATGAGGGCGTGGAGATTGCCCGTGGTCATGACGCCGGACTCCTGCTGGCTGTGGGCGGAGGCTCTGTCTGTGACTACGCAAAGGCGGTTTCGGTTTCCGTTCACTGCAAGGAGGACCCTTGGGAGAAATATTATTTGCGTTTTGAAGAACCCGACTGCGAGACACTGCCCGTGGGCTGCGTGCTGACGATGGCGGGTACAGGCTCAGAGATGAACGCCGGGGCAGTGATTACCAATCCGCACACCCACCAGAAGATCGGCCATGTGTTTGCGGATGAAAGGATCATGCCGCGGTTTGCCATCCTGAACCCCCGCTATACTCTGACGCTGCCCCATGATCAGATGGTGTCCGGTATTTATGATATGTTCAATCACATCTGTGAGCAGTATTTCTCCGGTACGGACGACAACGTCAGCGACTATATCAGCGAGGGGCTGATGCGCTCAGTGATCCACGCCAGCCGGATCGCCAACCGGGACCCGCAGAATTATGAAGCCCGCAGCAATCTGACGTGGGCGGCCACTTGGGCGCTGAACACGTTGATTTCCCGGGGCAAGCCTACCGACTGGATGGTCCATATGCTCGGACAGTCCGTGGGAGCCTACACCAACGCGGCCCACGGCATGACGCTGGCTGCTGTGTCGCTACCCTATTACCGGCACATCCTGCCCTATGGCGTGGAGAAATTTAAGCAGTTTGCCGTGCGGGTATGGGACGTGGACCCGTCCGGCAAAACGGATAGTCAGGTGGCTGAAGAAGGCCTGAAGGCCATGGAGAAATGGATGAAGGACCTTGGCCTGGTGATGAACTTGTCCAGTTTGGGTGCGACGGAGGATATGCTGGAGGGTATTGCCGATGGTACCATCCTCATGCGGGGTGGGTACAAGGAACTGGATCACAAGGAAATTATGGATATATTAAAGGAGAGTTTTGCATGAGTAACGTATTGGTCGCTTATTTTTCTGCCAGCGGCGTGACTGCCCGCGTGGCAAAGGAGATGGCCCAGGCTATGGGCGCGGAGCTGTACGAGATCTGCCCGGCGCAGCCTTATACCGCCGCGGACCTGAACTGGATGGACAAACACAGCCGCAGCACGGCCGAGATGAACGACCCGGCCTGCCGTCCGGCGGTCGCCCAGCCGGTGCAGGACATCGGGCAGTATGACACGGTGTTCGTAGGCTTCCCTGTCTGGTGGTATGTGGAGCCCCGCATCGTGGATACCTTTTTGGAAAGCTACGACTTTTCCGGCAAGACGCTGATTCCCTTTGCCACCTCCGGCGGCAGCGGCATCGCCCAGGCAGAGAAGAGTCTGGAAGCCCATTGCCCCAAGGCAAACTGGAAGAAAGGCAAGCTGCTGAACGGTTCCGGTGCGGCAGAATGGGCCAAGGGGGAATGGAACGGCTGAGACCGGCGGTAAACATGCGGAATGGAATGCGCGGCGGCGTCCCTGAGTTTTCGGAACGGACACCTTTTTTTGATTGACACGGCGCCGGTGCATCTGTCATAATAGCTTGAGAGCAGTCCATTTGCCCGGAGTGGAAACAGTACGGCAGAAAGAAGGGAGCGCCATGCCGAAGGGCTCGGAAGAGTTAACGAACGCAAGAAAAGAAGAGATCATCAACGCCTGCGCTTCCCTGTATGAGACGGTTGGCTTTAAGGATATCACGATCCGGGATATCGGGGCGAAAACCTCCTTTACCCGCACGTCGGTATATAACTATTTCCAGACGAAGGAAGAAATTTTTCTGGCGCTGCTCCAGCGGGAGTATGCGGCCTGGACCGGGGAGCTGGAGGACATGCTCCTCCGGTGTGAGGCGCTGGACGCGGAAGCGTTTGCGGACCGGCTGGCCCGCACGCTGGAACGGCGCGTCTGTATGCTCAAGCTCATGAGCATGAACCTTTACGATCTGGAAGGGAACAGCCGCCTTGAGAATCTGGTGGCGTTCAAGAGGGTTTACGCAGACGCGCTGGGGGCGGTGCGCCGCTGCCTTAAAAAATTTTTTCCCGCCATGGGCGAGGATGATATCCAGGAATTCGTGTATTCCTTTTTCCCGTTCCTGTTTGGTGTGTATCCCTACACGTCGCCCACCGAAAAACAGATAGAGGCCATGAAGGCGGCCCACATAGATTATGCGGAGTATTCCGTCTATGAGATCACGCGGCGCTTTGCCGAAAAAGCGCTGAGACCCTTTGAGGAGAGGTCTCTGTGATCCGCAGGCAGCGGGAGCAGACCGTCACGGCCTGCTCCCGCTGCCGCAAAGCAGCCTGCGGTGGGAGCGGGATTTGCAGGGGGAAATATGTATCGACGAACCATTTCCCATGTGGTATAATCCTGTTGTATCAATCTTTAAGAATGCTTACGGAGAGGAAGTGCCGGGATGGGGAACGGGTCTGAAAAACAGCCGGTTAAACGGATTTGCACAGGCCTGTTGGCCCATGTGGACGCCGGGAAAACCACGCTGTCCGAGGCGCTGCTGTATACCTCCGGCGTACTGCGGAAGTTGGGGCGGGTGGACCACCGGGACGCGTTCCTGGATACGAATGAGCTGGAGCGCCGCCGGGGCATTACGATCTTTTCCAAGCAGGCGGTGTTTCCCCTGGGCGATGCGGAGGTCACGCTGCTGGATACGCCGGGCCATGTGGACTTTTCCGCGGAGATGGAGCGGACTCTTCAAGTATTGGACTGCGCGATCCTCGTCGTCAGCGGGCCGGACGGCGTCCAGGGTCATACCCAGACGCTCTGGGACTTGCTGGCGCGCCACGGGACCCCGGCGTTTTTATTTATCAACAAGATGGACCAGGCGGGGGTGTCCCAATCGGATATCCTGGCCCAACTGCATGACCATTTCGGCGACGGCTGTATCGATTTTTCCCGGAAGGACGGCGCCTTTTATGAAAGCGCCGCCATGACCGACGAGGCTGCCCTGGAGGAATATCTGGAGCGGGGCATTCTCTCCGAGGAGACCCTGGCGCGGCTGGTCCGCGCGCGGAAGGTGATGCCGTGCTGCTTCGGCTCGGCCCTGCATCTGACCGGCGTGGAGGAGCTGCTCCGTTTGCTGGCGTGCTACGCGCCCGCGCCGGAATACGGCGAAGCATTCGGCGCGAAGGTCTTTAAGATCACGCGGGACCAGCAGGACGCGCGCCTGACCCATTTGAAGGTCACCGGCGGGACGCTGCGGGTAAAGGATCTGCCCGCCGGCGGCGGCGCGGAGCCGTGGCAGGAAAAGGTGAATCAGATCCGCATTTACTCCGGCGCAAAATTCCAGACGGTGGAAGCGGCGGAGGCGGGCACGGTCTGCGCCGTGACGGGCCTGAGCCGGACGTATGCCGGGGAGGGTCTGGGCGCGGAGCCGCCTGCGGCGCGTCCGGTTCTGGAGCCTGTTTTGAATTACCGCCTGTCCCTGCCCGGCGGCTGCGATGTCCACGCCCTGCTGGCGCAGCTGCGGCGGCTGGAGGAGGAGGACCCGGCCCTGCGCGTCGTTTGGAACGAGGCCCTGGGCGAGATCCATATGCAGATGATGGGCGAGGTGCAGCTGGAGGTGCTGACGGAGCTGATCGCCCGGCGCTTCGGCGTGGACGTTGCATTTGATACGGGGAATATCGTCTATCAGGAGACCATTGCCGCGCCGGTGGTGGGCGTGGGCCATTTTGAACCGCTGCGCCACTATGCAGAGGTCCACCTTTTGATCGAACCGGGGCCGCGGGGCAGCGGCGTTCACTGCGCCAGCCGGTGCAGCAGCGATCAGCTGGACGGGAACTGGCAGCGGTTGATCCTGACCCATATCATGGAGAAGCGCCACGCCGGCGTGCTGACCGGCAGCGCGCTGACCGACGTGAAGATCACCCTTTTGGCGGGCCGCGCCCATCTCAAGCATACCGAGGGCGGCGACTTCCGCCAGGCGGTCTACCGCGCCGTCCGCCAGGGACTGATGCAGGCGCAGAGCATTTTGCTGGAGCCATGGTATACCTTCCGCCTGGAGGTGCCCCAGGAAAATGTGGGCCGGGCGATGAACGATTTGCAGCGCATGGGCGGACGCTTTGAAGGACCGGACGCCGCCGGGGACCGCGCCGTGCTCACAGGAGAGGTCAGCGTGGCGGCGCTCTGGGGATATTGGACCGAGGTGGCCGCTTACACCCGCGGCCGCGGCCAGCTCAGCTGTACAGTCAAGGGCTACGAGCCGTGTCACAATGAAGCGGAGGTCGTGGCCGCGGCGGGCTATGATGCGGAGCGGGATGTGCTGAACCCTGCCGGTTCCGTTTTTTGCGCCCGCGGCGCGGGGTATACGGTACCTTGGCAGCAGGTGGCGGCCCATGCGCACATCGATTTGGGACTGGGACCGCGGCGGCAGGAGGAAACGCCGTCCCGGGGCGCGTCCGGCGGCATCGCCGGGGACAAGGAGCTGGAGGAGATCTTTGTCCGCACCTACGGGCCGGTCAAGAATCGGGGGATGGACGCCCTGGCCCAGAGCCGGCGCACAGTACAGCGTGCGGAGCGAGAGGAGATCGCTTATGTCCACCGGGACGATGTGCTGGTGGTGGACGGCTACAATATTATCTTTGCATGGGACGAGCTGAAGGCTCTGGCTGCGGGCAGCCTTGACGATGCCCGCGCCGCCCTGATCCGCCTGCTGAGCAACTACAAAGGGATGCGGGGCTGCCGGGTCATCTTAGTGTTCGATGCCTACCGCGTCAAAGGCGGCGCGGAAGCGGAGGAACGGGACGCCGGCGTGGAGGTGGTATACACCAAGGAAGGGGAGACGGCGGACACCTATATTGAAAAGCTGTCTTACCAGTTGGGCAAAACGAACCGCGTTAAGGTGGCCACCGGGGACGGCCTGGAGCAGATCATGGTCCTGGGCCACGGCGCCCAGCGCCTGTCCACCAGGGAGCTGAAATGGGAGGTCGAGCAGGTACAGAAAAATATCGCGGATTTTCTGCGCCGGCAGGAAAAGTAATCCAGATATTGGAATATATTGTTAAAAATTTAACAATATATTCGCGAAAGGATCAGCCTTTCGGGGTTTTCCCTGAATACAGGATGAACGTCTTGTGATAATAGGAAATTCCATAAAAGTTTTGCGATATTGTTGACTTGCTTTGTCAATAATGCTACAATAAAATTACCTGAAGGAAAGGAAGAAGAACACTGCTCATCACAAGAGAAACAGATTATGCTCTGCGCATTCTGCGAGTGCTGGCAGATGGGGAGAAGCACGGCGTAAAAGCGCTGTGCGAGTCGGAAGAGATCCCGCAGCAGTTCGCTTATAAGATCGTACGAAAGTTAGGTAAGGTCCAATGGTTGAGAAGTGTGCGCGGCGTATCCGGTGGCTGTATTTTGATGGTGGATCTGCGGCGTAAAACGCTGTGCGATCTGCTGGAGGCCATGGAGGATGAATGGCAGGTCGTTGCGTGCCTGCGGCCGGGCTATGTATGCCAGTGGGTGAACAAGCACCGCCAGCGGTGCCAGGTGCACCATCGCCTGGCGGAGATCCAACAGATGCTGGATGAAGAATTGCGGGCATATACTTTACAGGAGATATTATTTGGTGAAAAGTGAACCGTGCGCTGTGCGGTTTCTCTTTTATATATAAAGTGGACAAAAAAAGTCGCATTTTGCACAAATTAAAAAAAGGAGGAAAATGGTATGTACTTCAAGACCTCAGCAGAGCACGAGGCCTTCCGGGCCAAAGTGCGGGAATTCGCGGAATCGGAAATCAAACCCTACACGTTTTTGTGGGACAAGGAAAATCAGTTCCCGCGGGATGTGGTGAAGAAGATGGCCGAGTTCGGCTGGATGGGCATCCCGTTCCCCAAGGAGTACGGCGGCGCGGGCATGGACGCCATGAGCTACGCCATTGCGGTGGAGGAGCTGTCCCGCGTGGACGGCGGCGCGGGCGTCATCCTTTCAGCCCATGTCTCCCTCGGCTCCTGGCCGATTTTTGCCTTCGGCAACGAAGAGCAGAAAAAGAAATACTTGGTTCCTCTGGCAAAGGGTGAAAAGATCGGCGCTTTTGGCCTGACCGAGCCGAATGCCGGTTCCGACGCGGGCGGCACGGAGACGACCGCCGTTCTTGAGGGGGACCACTATGTCCTCAACGGTGAGAAGATCTTCATCACCAACGGCGGCGAAGCCGACACCTATGTGGTCTTTGCTGTGACGACGCCTGACATCGGCACGAAAGGCATCAGCGCCTTTATTGTGGAAAAGGGCTGGAAGGGCTTTGAGTTCGGCGACCATTATGACAAGATGGGCATCCGTTCCTCTGCCACGGCCCAGCTGCTGTTCAACGACGTGAAGGTCCCTAAGGAAAACCTGTTGGGCAAGGAAGGCGAGGGCTTCAAGATCGCCATGGCGACCTTGGACGGCGGCCGCATCGGTATCGCGTCCCAGGCCCTCGGCATCGCCCAGGGCGCTTTTGAGAGCGCTGTGGAATATTCCAAGGAGCGCATCCAGTTTGACAAGCCCATCGGCTTCCAGCAGGCGATTTCCTTTAAGATCGCCGATATGGCCACGAAGCTGCGCTGCGCCCGCCTGCTGATCTACAGCGCGGCGGACCTGAAGGAGCATCATGAGCCCTACGGCATGGAGTCCGCCATGGCCAAGCAGTATGCTTCCGACATTGCCCTGGAAGTGACCAACGATGCCCTCCAGATCTACGGCGGCACCGGCTACCTCAAGGGCATGGATGTGGAGCGGATGTACCGCGACGCCAAGATCACCACGATCTACGAGGGCACCAACGAGATCCAGCGTGTCGTGATCGCGTCCCATATCCTGGGCAAACCGCCCAAGAGCGACGCAGCGCCTCTGATGAAGAAAGCTGGTCCCATCACCGGCGCGCGGAAAAAGATGATCCTCAAGGAGGGCAGCGCCCAGGAGCGTGTGGAGACCCTGGTGGAGAACCTGAAGAAGGACGGTTACGATTTCACCGTCGGTATCCCCATCGACACGCCCATTACCAAGGCCGAGCGCGTGGTCAGCGCCGGTAAGGGCATCGGCGACAAGAAAAATATGAAGCTCATCGAGAAGCTGGCCCAGGCTGCCGGTGCGGCCGTCGGCTCGTCTCGTCCCGTGGCGGAGACGCTGCGCTATGTGCCCATCAACCGCTATGTGGGCATGTCCGGCCAGAAGTTTATGGGTAACCTGTACATCGCCTGCGGCATCTCCGGCGCGGTGCAGCACCTGAAAGGCATCAAAGACGCATCCACCATCGTGGCGATCAACAAGAACGCCAACGCACCCATCTTCAAGAACTGCGACTACGGCATTGTCGGCGACGTCAGCGAGATCCTGCCCCTGCTGGCCGCCGCGCTGGATACGGGCGAGAAGCAGCCCGCGCCGCCCATGAAGAAGATCAAGCGTGCCACGCCCAAGAAGGAGCGCCCGCCGTACAAGACGTATGTGTGCAGTGGCTGCGGCTATGAGTATGATCCCAGCAAGGGCGACCCCGACGCGGATGTCGCCGCCGGCACCACGTTTGAGAAGCTGCCCGAGGACTGGGTCTGCCCGGAGTGCGCGGAAGCCAAGGAAAACTTCATTGAAGCCTGATAGAACGTCCAAAACATGATTGATCAAAGGAGGATTTGATTATGCATTGCGTGAGAAATGTGACCGAGGACCTGTACTGGGTTGGTGCAAACGATCATCGCCTGGCGCTGTTTGAAAACATCCATCCGATCCCGCAGGGCGTCTCTTATAACTCCTATCTGCTGCTGGACGAACAGAGCGTCCTGTTCGATACCATCGATTGGTCCGCCTGCCGGCAGCTGGTGGAAAACGTACAGTATCTCCTCAAGGGAAAGCCTCTGGATGTGCTGGTTATCAACCATATGGAGCCGGACCACGGCGCGTCCATCGAAGAGATTCTGATCCGCTATCCTAAGGTAAAGGTCATCAGCACAGAGAAGTCCTTTATGCTGATGCGTCAGTTTGGCTTCCACATCGACGGCCATGAGCTGGTGGAAGTCAAAGAAGGAGATACCCAGACCTTCGGCAAGCATACGGTCACCTTTGTGGCCGCGCCCATGGTCCACTGGCCGGAGGCCATGGTGACCTTTGATACCACCAACGGCGTCCTCTTTGCAGCCGACGCTTTTGGTTCCTTCATTGCCCTGGACGGCAAGCTGTTCAACGACGAGGTGGATTTCGACCGCGACTGGATCGACGAGGCCCGCCGGTACTATACCAATATCGTGGGCAAATACGGCCCCCACGTCCAGCTGCTGCTGAAGAAGGCCGGCGGTATTGTAGACAAGATCAAATACATCTGCCCGCTCCACGGTCCGGTGTGGCGCAATGACTTTGGGTATATCATCGACAAGTACCAGCATTGGAGCAGCTACGAGCCGGAGGAGAAAGCTGTCATGGTGGTGTACGCCTCCATGTACGGCAACACCGAGGCTGCTGCCCAGGCGCTGTGCGCCAAGTTGGCCGAGCGCGGCGTGACCAACACGGTGCTTTACGATGTGTCCAATACCCATGTGTCGTATTTGATCTCCGAGACGTTCCGCGTGAGCCATATCGTATTGGCGTCGGTAACGTATAATTTGGGCATTTATCCTGTGATGAAGAATTACCTGGAGGATATGAAGGCGCTGAATCTCCAGAACCGCACCTTTGCGATTGTGGAGAACGGTTCCTGGGCCTGCCGTTCCGGCGATCTGATGCAGAAGTTCCTGGACGAGGAACTCAAGTGCATGACGGTGCTCAACGAGCGCCTGTCCCTGGCCTCGGCGTTGAACGAGGACAAGGAAGACGAGCTGGATCTGCTGGCGGATGCCATTGCGGAGGATATGAAGTAAAGGGAAAGGGGGGACTTTGGTCCCCCCTTTTTCCCCCTTACGGGGGTAAAGAGGGGACTGCGTCCCCCCTTTAGATTCCGCCCCATTGGGTTTACAACCCAGCGGGGACCCCATTTAATTGAACCTGCGCAGGCGGAATGAATCCGCCTTTGCGCCAAGGTTTTGGCTTTCGCCAAAACGCTTGTACGCGCCACCCGGCGCGGCCAGTTTGCGGACTGGTAACGCCGCCCCGTTGCGGCGGCTGGGTCGGGAAGATCGGGGTCCCCATGCGAGCCCAGCGCAGCGGGTCGCATGGGGAGAGGAAGAAGGAACGGAGCTGAGCGGAGTTTTCCGCGACAGCGGGAAACGGAGTGTGCGTAGTTTCTTCTGACGAAGGCGCATGTCCTGACAAAAATGATTTCAATTTGTTTCGCCGCTTTACGGCGAAATTGGGGGCTGCGCTCCCGAAACCCTGGCTTGTTTCGCGCTTTACGCGAAATGTAGTTGCTTTGCGCGAGTCCGGTGCGGCAGGGCGCGTGGGAAGAGAAAGAAAAAACCGTAAATAAGCGGCGTATTGCTGACTGCTGCTGCCGGCGTCCCTTTGCGAAGACCACATCTTAGCTAAAAGGAACCTCGCCCAACGGTGAGGTTCCCCTTAACAAAAAATGGTTCCTTTTATTTCGCCACGAAGCGTCAAAATTTGGGATTGTGCCCCCGCAGCTTTGATTCTTGTGCGCTTTATCCGAAAAACAGACGGACGGCTAAGGCAGAGGCTAAAAAGCCCGTCAGGTCGGCGGTCAGGGCGGCCGGGATCGTGTAGCGCGTTTTCAGGATACCGGCTGCGCCGTAATAGACGGCTACCGTGTAAAAGGTCGTCTCCGAGCTGCCCAGCATGACGGCCGCGGTGCGGCCGATTACACTGTCCGGGCCGTATTCCGCCATCAGCTCCGAGCCAACGGCAAGGCCGCCGCTGCCGCTGAGGGGGCGAATGATCAGCAGCGGCGTCACTTCCGGGGGGATGCCTAAGGCAGTCATCAGCGGGGAGAGGAACGCCGTGAGGCAGTCCAGGGCGCCAGAGGCGCGGAGCATGGAGACGCCCGTCAGCAGTGCCACCAGGGCGGGAATGATGTGAAAGGTGATGTTCAACCCGTTTTCCGCGCCGTGAACCAGGGCGTCGTAGACGTCGGTACGGCGGCCCAGGGCAAACATGAGCACAAAGGCCAGCAGGCAGGGGATGATATAGGATGTCATGCTCCACAGGCCTCACTTCCAGAACAGCTGCAAGATGCGTGCGGCCAGCAGGCCTGCCGCCACCGACAAGACGGAGGAAAACCAGACGGCAGGCAATATGTCAAAGGGCTGTGCCGCGCCGCAGGCGGCGCGCACCCCTGCCAGCGTGGCAGGGATCAGCTGTAGGGAAGCGGTATTCAAGACGATAAAACGGCACAGACTGTCCGACGCCGTGCCGCCGCTCATGCGGGCCATGCGTTTGGCGGCCTGGATGCCCAGGGGCGTCGCTGCGTTGCCGATTCCCAGAAGATTGGCGGAGATGTTGGCGGAAATGGCGGAAAGAGTTGCGTCGTCCCCTGCGGCATCGGGGAAAATCCTGCGCAGAAACGGACGGAACAGCGCTGCCAGATGCCGGGATAAGCCGCTGCGGTCCATGATCTCCAAAACGCCGCTCCACAGGCAGATCACGCCCAGCAGACTGATACAGAGGGTAACCGCGTCGTTGGCGCCGGAAAGGGCCGCTGCGCTGACGGCATCCATCGTTCCGTTGAAAAAACCAAAGAGTACCGAGATCACGATCATTGCTGTAAAAATCCATGCCATAGCCATCAAAAACACCTCGTGTCATTATATTAAATTTTGGACAATTTATACCAAGAATTTCCCTTGACAAAAATTGGCTTTTTTGATAGGATATCGACGAAAAAAGGAAGGAGAAAATTGGCTTTTTATGTCAACCTAAGTAAAACTTTATACAGA
>CANSLL010000070.1 GCA_947647695.1 uncultured Clostridia bacterium
GGAGAGCCGGGACTTTACGGATGAGGTCCTGAAGAAGAACGCCACCAAATATCACAGTCGGAACCAGCTGATCTCCGAGCTGTCCGGAGGCAATATGCAGAAGATCATCATCGGCCGTTCCGTAGAAGTTGAGAACCTGAAGCTGCTCACCGTCGATGAGCCCACTGCGGGCCTGGACCTGGGCGCAAAGAGCGAGATCTACCTGAAGATCCGCCATCTGGCAGACGATCTGGATAAGAGCGTCGTGTTCATCTCCTCTGAACTGGAAGAGCTGATCAAGGTCTGCAATAGGATCTACGTTTTTTATAACGGCGATGTGGTAAAAGAGCTCAAGCGGGAAGGCTTTGACCGCGAGACGATCCTGAGTTATGCCCTGGGAGGTATTGGAAATGACAAGTGAGCAGAACAGGACCCTTAAGAACAGGGATACGGTGGATACAGTCGCAAAATATTTCCTTTTGATCGCAGATGTGCTGCTGCTGCTGTTTTTCGGCATCATGCAGCCGGGTTTCTGGCAGGTCAGTAATTTGATGGATATCGTCTCCACTGCGGCTCTGGTGGGCGTGATGGGCATGGGGGCCAGCATCGTCATGATGGTGGGCGGCATGAACTTCGGCGTCGGCGCGGAAGCGACTTTGACCGCCACCATGCTGGGCTGGATGCTGGGCAAAGGAGTCGTCCACTCCTACGTTCTGGGTATTTTCATTGCCCTGCTGCTGATCGCCTTCATGGGTGTGATCGACTCCTACTTTGGTGTGATCCTGGGTGTCCCCGCATTCATTGCCACCCTGGCTATCTCCAAGGTCAACGACGGTATCGTCACCTATTTGACAGAGAGCAAGACCATGTTTTACAGCAACTGGCCGGCCTCCTTCAAATACCTGGGCCAGGCGCGCTTGGGGCCCATGCCGGTGATGGCGTTGGTGTTCATCGTCCTGGCGGTCGTCCTGTGGTTCATCATGGACAAGACCAGGCTGGGCACCTATATCCAAGCCGTGGGCAACAATCCAAACTGCTGCAAACAGGTGGGCATCAATGTGCGCCGGATCAAGATCATCGCCTTCATCATGTGTTCCGTGGTGTGCGGCTTTGCCGGTATCCTGTCCGCCTCCAAGACCAATAACGTGATGTTCACCCTCGGCAGCGGCATCATGATGGACGCTATGGCCTCTGCTATGCTGGGCGCCACCTTCCTGCGGCCCGGCCGCTACAACGTCCAGGGAACGGTAGTCGCCGCGCTGCTGACGGCGATCATCACCAACGGCATCACTTTTTGCGGTTATCCGGACTATATCAAGGACATTATCAACGGCATCATCCTGATCATTGCGGTGGGCTATATCGCAATGACCCGAAAAGAAGGCCTTCCTTCCGTAAAAATGGGTTAGGAGGAACGAACATGACTACAAAAGTGAAGAGACAGCCGGCCGGCGGCGCGGTGGTCCAGAAATATGCTCTGCTGGCTGCGACCATTTTGCTGTGCATTGTGTTCGGCCTGCTCTCGCAGACATTTTTTACGGTGGGCAATATCATGAACATCTTAAGCTCTACCGTGATCCTCTGCATCGCAGCCTTGGGTTTTTCCCTTGTCATGATAACCGGCGAGGTGGATTTTGCCTGCGGCTCCGAGCTGGCGGCCGGCGCCTGCATCACCGCCGTGCTGGCCAAAATCGGCATGAACTATTTCCTGGCGGTGTTCCTGGCTCTGGCTTTCTGTGCGCTGATCGGTGCTCTGAATGGCTTTCTGCACACCCGGATCGGGATCCCCGGCTTTATCGCCACCATGGGCGTGTCCTTTGTGGTGGACGGCTTCAACAAGATGATCACCGGGAGCACCCGGATCTTCTCCTCCCAGTGGGGCTCGGTATTCGTGTTCATCGGCCAGAAAAAGATCGCCGGCGTGATCCCGGTTTCTGTGATCCTCCTGCTCCTAATCGCCATCGCCATCCTGGTTTATACAGAGGGCATGACGAACGGCCGCAAGCTCTATGCCGTGGGCGCCAACAGCGACACCTGCCGATACGTGGGGATCGATGCCCGAAGGGAAAAGATGAAAGCGTTCATAATCAGCGCTGTACTGTGCGGTCTGGCGGGTGTGGTCAACGCCTCGCAGATCAATGCGGCCACTCCTTACCTGGGTACTTCAACTATGGTCAACCTGCTGACGATGCTGATGCTCGGCGCGACATTTTACCGCATCGGTGCGTTCAACGTCCCCGGGACCCTGGTGGGCGCACTGTTGGTCAACGTGATCAACAACGGCATGGTCCTCGTCGGCGCTGCCACATGGCAGCAGTATGTCGTCCAGGGTCTGGTCATGTTGACAGCTGTTTCCATCATCACCATTTTGAATACCCGGGCTCGTAAAAGCGTCCGATGACAAATCAAGGAGGAATATATTATGGGACAGAAAATGGGTAAGATCGCGTTGAATACCGGCTATTATTCCATGGATGTAAAGGAATACCCCATCCCTGAGGCAAAAGAGGACGGTGTGGTCATCAAGATCGAGACCTTCTGCATCTGCGGCAGTGACCAGCATTTTGTAAAGCTTCCCGGTTCGCACCCCGGCGGGACCGAGGGCCACGAGTTCATGGGGCGGGTCGTCTCCCTGGGTGCCAATGCCAACAAGGCCCTGCATGTCTATGGCGGCGAATTGAAGGTCGGCGACCGAATCGTTGTGTATCCTCACATCACCTGCGGCGTCTGTGACAGCTGCCGCACCTACGGCGACGGCGTTTGCGGCGTCTGCGACGACGATTATATCTACGGCGGAGTGTTTGACCTGGACACCAGCAAGATGCTGAATCACGATGCCGGCCAGTGGCCCCATTTCAAGGGCGGATTTTCTGAGTACTGCTACCTCTTCCCGGGCACCTATGTCTGGAAGGTCCCTGAGGATATGCCCGGTGAGGTCGCCGCTCTGCTGGACCCCTGCGCGGTCGCTATGCGCGCCGTCGAGCAGGTCATGACCTCCATCGGAGGCACCGGCGAAGGCTTCAGCCTGACTTCCAAATGCATCGTGATCGGCGCAGGTGCCATCAGCATTATGACCGCTATGATCCTGAAGTCCATGGGGGCGAAACAGGTCATCATCACCGACTTTTTTGATGAAAAGCTGTCAAAGGCGAAAGAGATCGCCAATGTGGACATCACCGTCAATGTGGCAAACATGACCAGTGAGGAGCGGGTGGCCAAATTGCTGGAACTGACGGACGGAGGGGCGGAAGTAGTCATCAACGGCGCAAACCATCCCTCAACCTGCATTGAGGGGCTGCGGATGGTCCGCAAGCTGGGCTACTATGTAGAGATCGGCAATGCCATGGACTTTGGCCGCGGCCTGAACAGCGAGATCAATATCCCCGCCGTCGTTTTTGAGCGCAATGCCCACATCACCTCTGTTGTCGCCAATACCCCTCAGTGTTTCAACCGGGCCTTTGAGTACCTGAAGCGCTGGAAGGAGCTCCCTTTCCAGAAGCTGATCACCCACCGCTTCAAGGATCTGGAGGATATCATCCCCGTTATGAAGCACATGGGCGATCCCGATTTCATCAAGGCCGCCTGCACCTTTGAGGACTGATCGGCCCAGTGTTCCCCGAGAACAGGGCCGGTCTCAGGGCAAGGACCGCCGGATGAGCGCGGCGGTCCCTGCCGGGAGCTGCGGCGCCGCCCGAAGATCTATATTTCAAGAAACGGAGTGATCTTACATGAGCAAAAAGATTGTTGTTATGGAGGACTTCACTGTCCGCGGCACCGATAACATGAAGGTATTTGATGCGCTGGCCGAGAAGTACGGCGCGGTAGTCAAGCACATCCACGTCCAGAAGGATATCCAGAACGGCGAGGAATTTGCCAAGATGTTCCTGAAGATGGAGAAGCAGGGACCGGATGTCATTGACGAAGAGGAGGAATTGCTGGAGGCGATCCAGGATGCTGATATCGTGATCTCCCACATCAGCGCAGTCAGCACCAAGGCGGTCAACTCCGCCAATCATCTGGAGGCCGTGTGCATCATGCGCAGCGGTGTGGAAAACGTCGATCTGGCCAACTGCAAGGAAAAAGGCATCAAAGTCATCAACGCCCCCGGCCGTCTGGCCGTGCCTGTCTCGGAGTTTACCGTCGGGCTGATGATCTCGGAGATGAAGAATATCGCCCGGTCTCATCAGAGGATGCAGGCGAAGGATTTTGACAACCATTTCTCCAACGCGGACCACTCTGTGAATCTGAAGGGCAAAGATATTGGTCTGGTGGGCTGCGGTATGGTGGGCTCCCGGGTCGCGAAGGTCCTGAAGGCGTTTGAGGCCAATGTTATGATCTACGATCCCTACATCTCCGCAGAAAAAATCGAGGCACTGGGTTACGAGAGCGTTGAGCTGAACGAACTGTGTGCCCGGGCGGACATCATCTCCGTCCATTACCGCCTGACCCCGGAGACCGAGGGCATGATCGGCGCTGAGCAGTTCGCGCTGATGAAGCCCGGCTGCTATCTGATCAATACGGCCCGGGCCGGTCTGGTGGACGAGAAAGCCATGATGGACGCCCTGCAGAACCACAGGATCGCCGGCGCCGGATTGGACGTGTTCCACGAGGAGCCGCTGTCTGAAAACCATCCCCTGCTTTCCATGGACAATGTGACCGTCACCAACCATTTGGCGGGCCATTGCGCGGACATTTTCCAGATGACCGCCGATATCATGATGCACGCGCTGACACATTACTTCGAGACCGGGGAATGGATCAACCAGGTCAGGTACTGATCGTGCGCCACGCGCAGAGGCCACCCTCCGGGCCGCCTCTGCCAGTCAGGAGGATATCATGAAAAGAAAACTTGTCTGTGTCGTAGACTACGGTACGTCCAACGCAAGAGTGAATGCCATCGACGTGGAGGACGGCAGCATCGCCTATTCCTCCTCCCGGAAATATCTGATCGACGACAAGGGCGGCGATTATGCCCAAATCTCCGCCCAGGAGATCTGGGCCTTCTCCGAGGCATCCATGGGCGATATCATGGCGCAGGTCACGCAGGACGATGAGGTCATCGCCGTTTCCTATTCTTTTTTTGGCGACAATCTGGTCCCAGTGGACGCCAGGGGAGAGGCGCTGGATGATTGCATCCTCTGCACGGACCCGCGGGGCGGCGAGGAGGCGGCGTTCATCAACAGCTGCATCCCCGCCCAGGAGCAGTTTGACATTATCGGAGACTGCTACATGCCCTATAAATTTGGCGCAAAAGCCCTTTGGGCTAAGCGAAATGCTCCGTATGCTGATAAAATCGCGTTTTACGATTCTCAGCAGCAGTATGTGTTCCGCAAGCTGGGCCTTCCCCCCGTGAATGACCGCACCATGGCGGCCAGAAAGCAACTCCTGGACCTGGAAAGCGGCGTCTGGTCCCAGCGTTTTTTGGATGTCTTGGGCATTGCCCCCGAGCAGCTGGGTTCTCAGATCGTTGCCACGGGTGACATCGTAGGCTATATAGAGCGCTATGGCGATGTGCGGTTCGGCAATAAGATCCCCGTGATCGCCGGCGGCCATGACTGCGACGTGGCTATGATCGGGATGGGCGTTATCCATGAGGACTTTGACGCCGTGGGTGATATCACAGGGACCTTTGACCATGTGGGCTACCTGGCGGACCGGCCTGTCAACCTGAAAAAGGCGTCTGCCACGACACCGCTGGTTTCCTACAACGGCCCCTTCCAGGGAACCTCCGTCTGCCTGGGTGCGTTCCCCACTGCGGGAGCAACTTTGGAGTGGTTCATGCGGGAAATCAACGAGGGCACATCAGGCACAGATTACGACAAATATTGGAGCAGGGCCTGTTTTGACGGAAAGGGTTCCGTCATGGTCGTACCTACACTGGACGGAGGTCGGGGCCGGATCGACGGCATCGGCGTCACCACCACCAAGGCGGATATCTTCAAGGCTGTGATCGAGGCGCTGACTTTTGAAAACCGCCGTCTGATCGAGGACTGCGCTAAAGTCAAGCAGGGGGATATCAAGCGGGTCCGGATCGGCGGCGGCGCCGCAAATTCCAATGAGTGGATGCAGCTGCGTGCGGATATCTCTGGTGTGAACGTGGAGCGCATGAAAAACATCCAGAGTTCTTCTCTGGGTGGCGCCGTACTGGCGGCTGTGGCCGTGGGCATATATCCCGATGTGCAGACCGCCGTGGACCACATGGTGCACGTGGGAGATGTGTTCACGCCAAATGAGGAGATACGCAGAAAGTACGAGCAGAAGTACGAACTATACAATAAGCGGCGGGCGGAAATAGACAAAGGAATGTTCTGACCAGCGGTCATCCTGCCCCCGCACACAAGAACAGGAGGTAATCAATATGAGATACAAACAGTTTGGCAGCACCGGCGTGGAGGTATCTGCGCTTACCATCGGTACTTGGGCCATCGGCGGCGCCAACTGGGGCGATGTGAGCAAAAATGATTCTATCAAAGCGATCCACGCGATGCTGGACAACGGGGTCAACAGCATCGACACTGCCCCGGCCTATAACTTTGGCGAGTCCGAGCGGGTGGTCGGCGAAGCCCTGCAGGGCCGCAGGGACAAGGTGTTCCTGACGACCAAGACCGCTGTATATAACACGAAGGAGCAGCCCTTTGTCAAGGACGGGCGCCGGGAGTCGGTCCTGCGGCTGTGCGAGGAATCCCTGAAAAACCTGCGTACAGATTACATCGACCTGATGATCGTTCACTGGCCGGACATCGAGCACAAGGCCCCGTTTGCCGAGACCATGGGCGCTCTGGAGGAGCTGAAGCAGGCGGGAAAAATCCGTTTTGTGGGCGTTTCCAACTTTGACAAGGGGCAGATCGAGGAGATCCGCAAATATGGCGACGTAGTCGCCTTGCAGCCTCCCTTCTCCATGGTCGATCGCTCCGCAGAAAAGCTGATGAAGTGGACCAGCAGCCTGGGCATGGCCAATATGACCTATGGTTCTCTGGGGGCCGGTATTTTGACCGGTGCCGTCCGTACACTGCCCAATTTCGCGCCGGACGATATGCGTTTCGTGTTCTATGATTTTTTCAAAGAGCCAAAGTTCTCCCAGATCATGAAACTTTTGACCGTGCTGGACGAGATCGCCGCGGCCCACAATGCGCCGGTAGCGCAGGTAGCCGTCAACTGGAATGCCCAGAAAGACTTCGTCTCCACATCCCTGTGCGGCGTCCGCAATGCCCAGGAGGCCATTGAAAACTGCCAGGGCTTTACGTGGAGTCTGTCACCTGACGAGATGCAGATGATCGACGACGCCATCGATACCTACCTATAAAACATATGGACCTGGATCTTTTCGGGAAGACCGTTCTCGTTACAGGAGGGGCGAGCGGTATCGGGGCGGGGATCTGCACGGTGTTTGCCCGAGAGGGTGCGAATATCCTGATGAACTACCGGTCCCGCCAGGCGGAAGCGGAGGCGTTTGCCCAAGAGCTTCGGCAGCGGTACGGTGTAAGGGTGCTTCCGGTTCAAGCGGATATCACCGAGCCAGAGGCGGTGGAAGACCTGTTTGTTCAGGCGCGGGCACAGTTTGAAACACTGGACGTTTTGGTCAACAATGCTGCTGGGAACGTGATCTTCAAGCCCTTTCAAGATTATACGGAGGAGGACTGGCATGCCGCTCAGGCGGGGATTTGTGACCACGTGTTCCGCATGAGCCAGCACTTCCTGCGCACCTGCCTGGCGACCGGCCGGGAGGGCAGAATCATCAACATCCTCTCCAAATCGGCGATCCTTTCCAGCAGTATCCACAACCTGACCTATGTTGCGAACAAAGGCGCCCTGACCGCGCTGACGCGGGGGATGGCCAAAGAGTTCATCCCCTACGGTGTGTACGTCAACGGTATCGTACCGGGTTATGTGCGCACCAGGGTACACATGGACAACACGGAACGGACAGAGCGGGTCAAGAAGCTGCTGCCCCTGCACAGCTTTGCCGAACCGGAAGAGATCGGGAACGTAGCCGCGATACTGGCGTCTCCTTTGTTTCGGCAAATGATCGGTTCCATCGTCGACTGCACCGGTGGCACGCTGATCTGAGGCCCAGGATGCCCCAACACAGATTCCGCTGACCGCACGCGGCCAGAAAAGGAGTTTCGCATATGCGTCCAGAAACACGAAGGCTTCTCGTATCCTTCTCGCTGATCCAAGCGCTGTATTTTGCCATTTTTGCCATCACCTCCTATCAGACTGCCTATCTGCAGGAGGAGGGGATGACAAGTGGGCAGGTCGGTCTGGTCGTATCGATCTCCTCGGTGACCGGGCTGGTATTTTCCCCGGTTTGGGGCATCGTCGGTGACAGGCTCCGGTCGGCGAAAGGGACCTTTTTGCTGTGTGTTTCTGCAACGACGCTGATGTATGCCTTGCTGCCCCTGCTGGGGGCGGCGGCTGGCGGCCGCTTTGGTCTTTACGCTGTCTATATTCCCGCGATCTTTGCGTTCAAGCAGGCCTCAAACGCCATGCTGGACAGCTGGTGTATCGGAACCCTCGCGCCCAGGGGGATCGGCTATGGGAGCGTCCGGATGTGGGGATCCATCGGCTACTGCGCAAGCTCTATGGCGTTGGGCGTGTTGGCGAGCCGGCTCCTCCCGGTCAGCCGGCTCTTTTGCCTGATGGTTCCCCTGCTCGTGGTGCTCCTGTGGGTCAGCACCCGGATCCGGCAGGAGCGCTCCCTCGAAAAGCCGGAGGCCGTGGCGGCCCGGGGTGGTATCGGCCTGTTGCTGAAAAACCGTCGTTTCCTGATCTATCTTCTCTACGCACTGGGCCTCAATATCTATCTGGCCGTGACGCTGGTCTTCATGCCCTATATCCTGGAAGCGGCCGGATGCAGGGCCTCCCAGATAGGCACAGTGACCGGGACCCGCGCCCTGATGGAGATCGTGCCCATGTTCCTGGGGGCGAAGCTCTGCAAGCGAGTTCCCACAAAGTACATCATGCTGCTGCCGGGCGTCCTGTTCGGCGTTGAGCACCTATGCTATAGCATTGCGTCAGGACTTCCTGGGATGCTCTGCATCATGGTCTTATCCGGCCTGGCCGGAGGCTTCTTCTACAGCCTTGGGCCCAGCTATATCTTTGAGATTGTGCCCGCCGAGGTGGTGAACACAGCCCAGACTCTCAACGCCATGGATCTGACCCTGGTCAGCATCATAGGCTCTGCTGTGGGCGGTGTCGTGATCGAACACTGGGGGGTCCACGCCATGACGACCTGCTGTGGGTTTCTGATTCTTGCGCTGACCGTCTTGTTTGCCGTGAGCCTGCGCTGGGAAAACAAAAAATGAGGTGTGCTGATATGAAAAAAAGTGGTCTTTTGAACGCGGATCTGATGGGAGAGCTGACCAAGCTGCGCCATCTGGATCAGTTTGTGGTCTGTGATATCGGGTTTCCTATCCCCGAGGGGGCCAATGTGGTGGACGTGTCTTTGGTCGAAGGCCTGCCCACCTTCCTCCAGGTTCTCAAAGCGGTCCTCAACGAGGTGATTGTGGAGGGTTATATGGTCTTCGACTTCATGAAGGAGTATAACCAAGAGTATTACAGCTTTTTGAAAGAAAACTTAGTGAACCAGACCTGTTCAGAGGTGTCAATGGAGGGATTTATCCAGGCTTCTGCCGCGGCAAAGCTGTTCATCCGCACGGGAGAGCCGAAGCCCGCTTCCAATATCCTGCTGACTTCCGCTACTGGTGTCCGGAGCATGAATGAAAAGCTGGATGTTCACTTTGGCTGCGTGATTTGATGGAACAAGGCATGGCCCATCTACTGAAATGAGAACGTTGGTATGTGGGCCATGTCTGTTTTACTGCACGAACTCAAAAAGTTTTTTCGGAAATTTTTCTGCCGCACTTGACTTCGAAGCAAAAAAGTGGATAATATTCTTATATACTATTGTAATTTTTACAGCGTGATCTTCCGCTCACCGCAGCGCCGGACACCTTTTTCATGTTGTCATACCAGCGGGGTTGAGGCCCTTTGCAAGAGAGGCCATCTACGTCCTTCCAGATGTCGGCGGACTGAAAGTCCGTCATTTTTCATACCGGGCCCGGTCCTGTCCATGGTCTGCTTTGGGAAAGGGGTCCGGACCGGAGCGCCTATGATAGCTTTTGACGACTGGTCAAGCAGCTCGCGTCGATCGGTTTTTTCAAAGGGAGAGAAAAATACAAATAGGCGGCGGCTCGCGCCCACAGTCTGTTTGCCAGGGAAATCAGAACGGTACCTTCCTTCCACGGTTTCCCTGAGAAGCGGAGGATTTATGAGAGAGATTAGTGCATACGATCCCAGATCTTCCACATTGAAAAGGATGCAGCGCAGCGGGAAGAACGCGGCTACGATCCTGCAGGACAACCGCAACCTGGTCATGCAGCTGATTTATGAAAACGGAGACATTTCCCGAAAGCAGTTGGCGAACATCACGGGTCTCCAGCTGGCGACCATTACGATCATCATCAAGGAACTGCTGGCTCAGGGCCTGATCCGTGAAAGCGGATGGATCGACGGGGGCAACGGCCGCTCCGTTCAGACCTTCTGCCTGACGGAGACTCTGTATGTGATCGCGATCCGGATGACTGCGGTCTATGTGAAGGTGGCGGCTTATGATACCCGGGGAGAAAACAAATATGTAAAAAAAGTTTTCTTTAAGTCGGAGGATACCCTTTCCGAATGCCTTGATATCGCGATTGGGAGCATCCACGAAATCGAGCAGCGGCTGGACCAGCAGAACATCCTCGGCATTGGTCTGGGTGTAGAGCACCGTTACCGCTTGATCGATGACGACTATGCGATTTGGGACGAGCAAAAGCAGAAATATGTACATATTGGAAAAATACTGCACGATCTGAC
>CANSLL010000071.1 GCA_947647695.1 uncultured Clostridia bacterium
CAATGCGATCATAAGAAGCCGCCTTTCTTTACAAACGGGCCGGGGCGGAGGAAGAGCCATGCCCTTCCTCCGTGCCGGTACCCTTAGGTGGTTACTTTATGGTTTAGCGCTTCATGTTGACCAGTTCTTCCAGCATCTGGTCCGTTACCGTTACGATACGGGTATTTGCCTGATAGCCGCGCTGGGTGGTGATCATCTCAGCGATCTCGTTGGCCAGGTCCGTCTTGGACGCTTCCAGGCCGTTGGTGATCAGGGACGTGGTGCCGGCGGAGAGGATCTCCGTCGCGTCAACAGCCTTTGTAGGATCGTCCAGTCGGCTGGCATCGGTATTCTTGATACCGTCCGGCTTAGGTGCACCCTTAGTAGCATCCAGCGGTTCATAGTTCTCCTTATTTGCCGCATTGTACACCTGGCTTGCAACGCCGCCCAGCATAGTGATGTTCAAATCGCCAGAGCCTTCGTTCGCCTGATAATAGGTGTTGCTGATCTGGGTCACGCCGTTGGGGTTGGTCACGCTGCCGATGGCGATATAGCCGATGGTGACCTGCTCCAGGGAATCCTTCATGATGCCGGTAATCTTACCGGTCGTGCCATCGATGGTGATACTGTCCAGCTTTGCGTAGGGCAGGTCATTTCCGGCAGAATCCGTTCCGTCCCTCAGCAGGCCTGTATACTCGCCCGTTCCTGTGATAGTACCGCCACCTGCGCCACCTGCGCCGCCTGCTGCATCGTTTGCTTTTTCCGTGGTAGCATATACAGCAGACTTGACTTCTTTGACACCGTCCTTCAACTCTTTCTTGTCCGTACCCTCCCAAATCTTATCGGCGTCCTTAACCGGATCCAGTACCGTGCCATCTTCACTCATATACTTTGTCTCCATCTTCGGAAGACGGAGCGGGACCAACTGGTCGCTGACGATGGGGGTTTTGCCGTCCGGGCCGATGCCGGTGCACATGAAGCCGTAGACCACGCTGCCGTGACGGTCGGTCAGATAACCGTCCGCTTTGAAATCAAAGTCGCCCACGCGGCTCAGGGTCAGGCTCTTGTAGCTGGTGGCATCGGTGGCGTCGAAGTTCAGGCACAGCTCCTTGTTGCCCACCAGGAAAAAGCCGTCGCCGTCGATCATGCAGTCGGTGGACTTGCCGGTCAGGGCAAAGTTGCTGGTGCTCATGTCCACGTCCACGGAGCCGAGGGCGGAACCGTAGCCGATCTGGGACGGGTTCGTGCCGCCGACGGTGGCGGTACCGTTGGAACCGCCGCGGATGGAGGTATACAGAGAGGTTTCGAAAACCGCACGGCCGGATTTATAGCCGTAGGTGTTCACGTTTGCAATATTGTTGCCGATGACGTTCAACTTCTGCATATGGGTGCGCAGGCCAGCAATGGCCGCATACATTGAGCCAGTCATAGTATTTGTTTGTTCTCCTTTCGGTATTGGCGCCGCCTGGCCCCCGTCATTCGGGCGGAGGCCAAAGGCATCCTTTCCGGTCCTGCCATCTGTATTGTTACAGGAATACGGCGCCGTCAATATTGGTGAATACGTTTTCTTTCATCTCGTCCTGGGTGATGGCCGTAATGACCTTGGCGTGGGGCACGTTGATGATAAAAGCCTTCTCCGCGTCCATCGCCAGAATGTTGGTGGCTCCCTTTGCCTGGGCGCGCACCATGCTGCCGCGCAGCTGGTCCATCAGGCCCGGCGTGATCTCGATGCCCCGTTCCTCTGCGCGCACCATGGCGTGTTTGGAAAAGGCCACCGCCGGCTGAGGGGCGCTTTGGGCTGCCGCACCGGCCAGCTCCTGCTGGAGCACTGCGCCGAAGCCGCCGCCCTGGGCTGGGGCCGCTTTTTGCCGCTGGACCTGCTGGTCCTGCAAGGGGAGTGCGCGTTGAGAAACGCGATCGATCATGCTCTCCTCACCTCACACTCAAACCTGCTCCGGCTTCACGTCCGCGCCGTTCTCGCCTTCGTACTCCTGGTCGGGGCCAGCAGGTTCTTCGGGATCGGTGGGATCGGTGGGCTTGTCCGGATCTTCCGGATCCGTAGGCTCTGCGGGGTCCGTGGGTTCCGTGGGGTTGGTGGGTTTGTCCGGGTCCACGGGCTTGGTAGCGCTGTCCTCTTCGTCCTTGATCTCCGGCAGTCTGCCTACGGCCATAATGTCCGTCAAGGAATAGACCTTGTCGCCGGCAAAGAGGACTTGCTCGCCGTTGGCATAGCCGGTACCGGTGATATGGACGGGCGTCTCCACTAATCTGCCATCGCTGTCGTATTCACCCACGGTGACATCCTTGCCCACCAGGGAGCTGGCATAGGTCATCACGGTGGCGTCGGTAATGCTGTTGATGGACTGGACGACCTGCATCTGGACAAGCTGGTTCATCATGTCCGAGGTATCGGCGGTATCGTCCATGGTTTGGTTCTGCATCTGGACGACCATCAAATTGAGGAAGTCCATCATGTCCAGTGTATCCGCATTTTTGCGGACGGTACTGTGTACAGGAACAGTGCCCTTTGTCCCGACGGTTGTGCTCTGTAAGTAACCGCTGAGATCTCCCATGTAATCGCTCATTCTCTCACTTCCATTTCTGTTAAGATCGTGTCATCGGGCACCAGGCCCAGACGAAGCTGCTGCATAAAGTCCTGCTCCCGGGCATGACGATGTCCGTGCGGGTGCTGCTGTTCCTGCTGCTGGCCGTTCTGGCCGTCGCCCTGACCATGCTGGTCATTGGCGCTCTGGTCTTCCTGGCCGCGCTGGACTTCCACCTGCACGGGCGCATTGTTCTGATTCCCAAGGATATTTTGCAGCTGTGCTGCGTGACGTTCCAACAGGTTCCGGGTTTGCAGCGTATCTGCGCTGAGCAGAACGTGCATCGCGCCGTCGGCGCTGCGGGTCAGCTCCACCTTCACGGCGCCGAGGGCCGCGGGGTCCAGCTGAATCTCCACCTTGCTGGCGCCGTTGCGCAGGGCCTCGGTGAGCTTGCCGGTGATCTGCTGTTCCACGCTGTTGCTGTTCTCTCCGCCTTCCATCGCGGGGGCCTCGCCCACCTTCACGGGGATAGACTCCAACTCACGGAAGACCGGCTGGGCTGCGCTGCCGCCGTCCTCGTCCCCAGTCAGCTGTGTGGCCTGCTGGACGTTTTCTGCTCCAGGCTGGACGCTCCGGTTGTTCTGCTGTGCGGTCTGGACCGTCTGCTGCCGGGGCTGCTGGGTCTGGACGGTTTGCTGCGTGGTCTGGACGTTCTGCTGCTGCACGGTGTTCTGGGCGGTCTGACCGTCCGTCTGGCCGTTCTGCATCAGATTCTGCTGGGCGGTCTGCTGAGGCGTTCCTTCGCCCTGTACCACAGGCTGGGCCACTGCTTCCACCACAGGCTGGACTGCTACAGCAGTCTGTTCCACCACGACGGCCTGTTCCTGCACCGGCTGTGCCTGGAGCATCGCCATGGCAGCAAGGGCCATCTGTTCCTCCTCCGCGGGGACCTGGGGCTGCTGGATCTGTACTGCATCCTCTGGAGCTGCCTGCTCCGTTTTCTGGGGTGCGGACGGCGCTGCCGGAGCATCCTTTTTCGGCTCGCTCTTGGGCGGGTTTTTGGCGGTCATCTGCTCCTTCATCAGGTCGCGGAAAGCGCCGCTGTCCTTCTCCGAGGCACCGGAGGTCTTGGAGGCGCCCACATCCACAGAGGGAAGCAGCGCATCCATCAAGCGGCTGTTAATCTGTTCCATATCGTTTTCACCTCCTTCTTAGTTGCGTTCCGGGGCATGTATTCCAAACGGCGGTGATCCGCCGGTTCGGACCGATTCATTTTATGTAGGACGCTTACGAAACGGAACTGCCGACGCCATAGGCGCTGACAAATTCTTCGATGCGCTGTTCCTCATCCTTTTGCAGGGTTTTGTGGTACACGTCCAGCTTTTTCTCCCGCAGCTTTTCCAGGGAGGAGCACTCCTTCTTTGCCTCCACCACCTGCTCGCGCTTTTTCTCTTCGGTCTTTTTCAGCTGCTGCAGCTTTTCCGTGGCCTGCTGGATGTCGATTTCCAGCGCGCGCAGGCCGATCTGATAGGCCATGGCGTCGCTGATGGTAATGCCGCTTTCTTTGCGCTGGGTATATTCCGCGTCGTAATCGCGGTACTGCTGCCAGGTCTGTTCCAGCAAATCCTCCTGGGCGCGCACTGCGGCGATGGCAGCTGCGTGTTCGCCCCGCAGCGCTTCCAGCACCTGCTGCTTGTAAACAAGCACCACGTCCAAAGAAAACTTAAACTTTTTCAACCTTGCCGCGCCTCCTGTTTTCTTTCTCTTGGGCTACTGTTATCATTGTAAGATATGTTCCATCTCCTGCAAGGTTTCCTCATAGGAAAAAGAACCGTTGATATCCTGGGTCAAAAAGCCGTTGACCGCGTCGATCTTCGACAGCGCATAATCCAGCTTGCGGTTGGTTCCCGCCTTGTACGCGCCAATGGAGACCAGGTCTGCGTTCTTTTCGTACACGCTCATGATGTCGCGCACCCGCGACGCCAGCTGCCGGTGCTCCGGCGAAACGATCTCCACCATCAGACGGGAGATGCTCGCACCGATGTCGATGGCGGGATAATGGTTTGCATGGGCCAGGGCGCGGGAGAGGACGATGTGTCCGTCCAAGATACCGCGCACCGTGTCGGCAATGGGTTCGTTGGTGTCGTCGCCCTCCACAAGGACGGTGTAGACGCCGGTGATGGAGCCTTTTTCAAAATTTCCGCTGCGCTCCAGCAGCTTAGGCAATTCCGCGTAGATCGAGGGCGTATAGCCGCGGGCCACAGGCGGTTCACCGATGGCCAGGCCGATCTCTCGCTGGGCCATGGCAAAACGGGTCAGGGAATCCATCATCAACAGGACATCGTAACCTTGGTCGCGGAAGTACTCGGCGATGCCGGTGGCTACGGAAGGGCATTTCATGCGAAGCATAGCCGGCTGGTCCGACGTGGCCACTACCAGGATGGAGCGGCGCATGCCCTCCTCGCCCAGGTCTTTCTGGACAAACTCCAGAACCTCGCGTCCACGCTCGCCCACCAAGGCAATGACGTTGATGTCTGCCTTGACGTTTTTTGCGATCATGCCCATCAGCGTGGATTTGCCCACGCCGGAGCCAGCAAAGATGCCGATACGCTGGCCTTTCCCGATGGTGATCATACCGTCGATGGCCTTGACGCCAAACTCCATCCGCTCCCGGATGGGCGGGCGTGCCAGGGGATTGATATAGGAACCGCTGATGCAGTACGACGTGCCTCCCTCGAAGGGGCCACGGTCGTCGATGGGCTGGCCCAATGCGTTGATGATCCTGCCGCGCAGGAATTCGCCCACCTGTAAGCTCAGCTGACGGCCCGTATTGCGGACGAAGTTGCCGGCGGAAATGCCGTTCATATCCGAATAGGGCATCAAAAGGATGTGATCGTTTTTGAAGCCGACGACCTCCGCGGTCACCTGACCGCCGGACTCACCGTTGTAAATACGGCAGATGTCGCCGATGGCGGCCTTGCCGCCGGAGGCTTCAATGGACATGCCGACAATGTTTTCGATTTTCCCCGTCAGGCTATAGGGTTCCGCAGTGCGCACCTGACGAATCATTTGCTGGAACATGGTCTGCTTATCCTCCGAGTCCGAATGTGATCTGCTTGGCGCTGACGGCCGGAGCATCCGACAGCAGCGCGCGGAGATTGTCGATTTGGGTCGAAGCGCTGGCGTCAATGATCTCGTCGGGCATTTCGATAATGCAGGTGCCCGGTTCGTCTTCCCCCATGGGGATGATCCGCACCCGGTCTGACAAAGCATTCAGCGTGTCCGCCAGGGACGCGGGAATCTGCGTCATATTCTTGGCGTCGCACTCGGCAATGTAAATATGTACCCACTCCCGGCGTTTTCGTTTGTCCACCGCTGTCTGGATCATGCGGCTGATCACCTCAGAGCTGCTTTTCAAACTTACGCAAATCACCTTTTCTGCCACCGCCATGGCCAGATCCCGCAGCTCGTTCACATTCTGATCCAGCTGCCGGTCCAGCGCCGCTGCCGCGCGGTCAAGAAATTGGGATACTGCTGCCGCCTGCTCCGCCGCCTGGGCCTCCTGGAGACGCTTTCCCTCTTTCTGGGCTTCCTCCAAGCCCCGGGCATACCCCTCCCGGCGGCCGTCTTCCTGGGCAGCTGCGCGCAGCTCCGCCGCTTCCCGCTCCGCCTGGGCACGAGCCTGGGCCAGGATCTCGTCCGCCTGGTCCCGGGCCGCGCGGACAATGCTGTCCGCCTGCACTTGAGCAAAACTGATTGCCTCCTCCTGAGGCGTCTTTTCCGGCTTCGGCGGAGACGGCGGAACCTCCTCCTCCGTCTCTAACGCCGCCGTTTCAGGGATTGCTGCTTCCTCCGCCGGCGGCTCCGGCTCCAACTCCTCAAAGGAGTGCATCACAAGGTCGCCTGCGTCGGGAAGCTGATAGGGCTCAATATCCGGGCGGGAAAATTGCTTCCAAATATTAGGCAATGATATCATCCTTTCCGCCCTTCAAAATGATGATCTCGTTCTTCTCCTCCAAACCGCGGATGATATCCACAATACGCTGCTGGGCATCCTCCACGTCCTTCATACGGACGTTGGTGGTGATCTCCAGATCGTCCTGGATGCTCTGCGCCATACGGCTGGACATGTTGGTAAAGAGTTTGTTTGCCACTTCGCTGTTGGCCGCCTTGAGGGCCAGGACCAGGTCTCTGGGATCGCAGTCGCGCACAAAGCGCTGCACGGAGCGGTCGTCCATGGTGATGATATCCTCGAAGACAAACATACGCTTGCGAATCTCGTCGGCCAGCTCCTGATCGTAATCGGCCAGGCCGTCGAAAATGTTGCGCTCGCTGGCGCGGTCCAAATTGTTCATCACATCGGCCACATAGTCGATGCCGCCAACCTTGTCGTTGGCAGTGGTGACGATATTGGTAAACTTCTTGCTCAGCTCCGCCTCGATGATCTTCACCGTAGCCGGGGAGACGCTCTCGATCTTGGCCATGCTTTCGACCACCTTGATCTGCTTCTTCTCGTCCAGCAGCGCCACGACGCCCGCCGCCTTGTCCGCGTCCATATACGACAGGACCAGGGCAATGGTCTGGGGCCGCTCGTTCTGCAAAGCCGAGAACATCGATTTCGCGTCCGCCTTGAGCATAAAGGAAAACTGACGGTTTTTCAGGGACTTGGTGACCTTGTTCAGCAGTTCGTCCGCAGCCTGGGCGCCATAAGCCTTTTCCAGGACCGCGCGGGCATACTCCAAACCGCCTTCCGTAACGGCCTTATTGGTCATGCACATCTGGTAGAATTCACTGAGGACGTCCTCGGTTACCTCAGAGTCCAGGAAACCCAGCTTTGCCACTTCCAACGTCAGCTGCTCCACATCGGTGGGGTCCATATATTTATAGAGGTGAGACGCTTTTTCCGCGCCCAAAGCGACAATGACTGTGGCGGCGCGCTGGGCGCCGGACAGGTTGACCGCAGGCTTTGGCTTGGTCTGCTGGGCCGCGTTTTTTGCATCCTGCGCAGCTGCGCTTTCAACGGTCTCAGCCATCTTCCTCATCTCCTCTCAGCCAGTTCCGCACCAGCTGGGCGGCAAGTTCGGGATTGTCTTCTGCAAACTTACGAATATTCTGGCGCAGCTCCATGCTCTTTTCGGTCTGCAAGCTCATCACGTCGGCGCTGGGCGTCTCCGCAGAGGGCATACCCGCATAGGCCAGAAGCTCTGCCACCTCGTTCTGCTCTTCTTCCTGCGCCTTTTGCTTCGCGCGCTTCTTCCGGCGGATCAGCAGCAGCAGAATCAGCAGAATCAGGAACAGCACAATACCGGCAATCGCCGCATAGAGCGCCCAATAAGGCACATTCAGCGCGCCGTTTCCATTGCCGCTGCCATCGTCGATCGCATAGAAGTCCATGGCCAGGATGTTGATTTTGCTGTCCAGGAACTGATCGGCCGTCATATCGCCGCGGTTCTCCTCCGTGGCCACAATGCCGGAAGCTGCTGCCGCATGATTGCGGATGGATGCCGTATCCAGCGGTCCCGATACGGCGGCGGAATTGATGGTGATCGCCACAGTACAGTCGGTCACATAACCGGCGGTACGGATGGTATGGGTCGTAGTGGTGGAATGCTTGTAATCCAACTGGCCGCCACCGGAAATGCGGTTTTCCACATCCTCCGGGTCCGGCTCGCGCTCCACCACCGTGGGCAGGTCCGCGTTCGTCGTGGTGCCGACGGTACCGCCGGGGAGCGTCTCATCGTCGGTTCCCACATAGTATTCATATACGCGCGATCCGATGATGCCCGCGCCGTTCGTCTGGCCCTCGTCCGCCCAATCCGGCAGATGGTACTCCACATCGTCGACGACGCTGTTGCTCAGCTCTACCACGCAGTTAACGCCTACACGCACGTTCCCCTCGCCGAAAATGGGGACCAAAACGTTCAAAATCTCCGTGCGGACCTTGTTTTCCTGTTCTTCCTCCAATCTGAGCTTCAACGCGGACGCCTCGCTGTCCGCCGTTTCATTTGCCGTGCCACTGTATGTATTGCCCGTCTTCGTGTCAATGACCGTAACGGAGCTGATCTCCAGCCCCTGCACGCTGTGGGAAACCAGGGCCTTGATGCCCTCCACCTGCGCCTTCGTAAGCGTCTGTCCGTCCTGCATGGTCACCGCGACGCTGGCCGTCGCGCCGACGACGTTGCTGCTGTCAAGCACATAGCGGCGGTCCTCGCCCTGGGTGATGGTCACCACAGCGTCCCGCACGCCGTCAAACTCACGGACGACCGCCCCGAGGCGGTCCTGCACAGACAGCAAAAACGCCCTGTTCCGTTCCGATTCCGTCGAAAGCGCGCTCACGTTATCAAAATAAGTGGAGTACGCGTAGCCGGATTTAGGGTAGCCTGCCATCACGAGCTTTGCCTTCAGCGTGCTTTCCTGGCTCTTGGGCACCAGGATGGTATCGCCGTTTACCAGGCGGTAATCCCGTACGCCGTAGTCATCCAGCATCGCCATGACGGCAGTCGCCTCATCGCTGTTCATTTCCGTGAACAGCACCTCATAAGGACGGTTGAGGGACATTGCAATGACGATCGCAATCACAATCGCCACAGCCACAGCAGCTATAATAAAAACTTTTTTTGGAATTTTGCCCAGCTTCTCCCGGAGCGGTTTGACACGTTCCAGAACGGGCGCCAGTCTTTCTTTCAACAACAATCACTCCTGAGGCAATTTCCACGCGCAGGCGCGCCCATATCTCACATGCTGATGCGCGTCAGCTCGGAATAGGCGTCCATCGCCCGGTTGCGCAGCTGAATCAACAGATTGACCGCCAGCTCGTTCTTGCTGGCCGCAATCACTGCCGCAGAGGGATTGTCTAACTGCCCCGTGGAGAGCAGATAGATCGCTTCATTTTTAACCGCATCCGTATCCTTTACATTCTGGATCGCGTTCTGAAAAACCGCGCCAAATACGCTTTGTCCCAGGTCGGCCTGTTCCTTCACAGGCTCCACAGTCTGGGCGCCGGGGTAGATGGCGCTGATCTGTTCAATCGGTGTAATCATAAAGAACTTCCTTTCTCTCTAAAGGATTTCACCCTGCTCTGTTTTACTTGCCGATCTCCAGACCGCGGGCTACCACTGCTTTGAGCGTATTAAATGCCGTTACGTTGGCGGAATAAGCCTGATTCGCCGCCATAGCGTCCGCGATCTCCTTGACCATATCAATATTGGGCATCTCCAGATACCCCTCCTCGTTGGCGTCGGGATGGGTGGGGTCATACACCAGCTTCATGTCCGTGGGATCCTCGGCGATCTCCACGACGCGCACGCCGCCGGCGGTATCGTAGCCCTTGTTGGGCGCCAGACCCTGGGCGGCCTTTGCCATCGCCTCGCGGAACGAATCCTTGCCGGTCCGCGCCTGAAACACCACCATCTTCCGGCGGTACGGCCCGTCTCCCCCCTCGGTGCGGGTCGTGTTGACATTGGTCACATTTTCACCGATAACATCCAATCGCAGCTGCTGGGCCGTCAGGCCAGAGCCGACAATATTCATAGAACTCAAAAAAGCCATTTGTCTCTTCTCCCTTTTCTATGTATCCTACCGTCTTCCTATGAATCGATTCTCTCCGGTTACTGTCCGCGGATGGCCATCCGCAAAACATTGATATCGCTGGAGATCGCATTGAAAACATATTGCAGCTGATATGCGTTGCGGATCATTTCCACACTCTGCTCCGTCACATTTACAGCGTTATCATCCATGCGGGTGGCTTCCTGGGGCTCAAACACCGCAAACTCCTCGGTATTCAGCACGTCCCGCACTGCGCGGCGCGCGCCATGGGTCCGTCCCGCGGCGCTCTCTAACTTTCCCCGCAGGCTCTCTTCAAAAGTGACGACCTTCGGCTTGTAGTTCGGCGTTTCCGCATTGGCGATATTATCTAACACAGCAGCCTGTTTCGTCCACAAATAACCCATGGACCGCTCCAGCAGCAGCGCAGTATTACTCGACAAAAAATCCACTTTTTCACCCATCCCTTTCTTATAAACAATTCAAAACGCGGCATAGTATAAAATCCTCTGTTTTTACCAAATTTTTCCTCTTCCGCGTTTACATCATATGCTATTTTAACAAAAAAATTGACTCCTTGGCAGTTATTATCTATATTAAACCATTTCCCCGAAAAAATCAACTATAAAATCGCAAAGCCAAAAGTTTTTCTGCTTTCTTTATCCCCCTCATTTCTCCCCGCCGCGCTCCCGCTCCACCGCATTTTCTATTGCCGCTGTAAGCATTATTTGCCAAGTTAAGAAATGGCGCACCAGCTGAAATTGAG
>CANSLL010000072.1 GCA_947647695.1 uncultured Clostridia bacterium
AGCGCGTATTGTACGCGCTCTTTCAAATCCTTGTTCTGCTGTTCATCCAGAAAAAATGTATGTTATTCCTTTCTTTCCCATGTTTTCTCCGGGATGCCTGCGCAGCGGTAGACATCTGTGGGCGCGGGCATCTGCTTTTTTTCCAAACGCCACTCCACCAAAAGACGGACCGCCGTATAAATCAGGGCAAAAGCGGGACAGCCCAGGAGCATCCCGATGGGGCCGAACAGGCCGCCGCCGATCAGGATCGCAATGATGACCCACAGGCTGGCGATTCCCGTGGACTGGCCAAAAATCTTCGGCGCAAGGATATTGCCGTCCAGCTGCTGAAGCACCAGGATAAAGATGATGAACTCCAGGCATTTGATGGGGCTGACCAGAAAGATCAGGATGCAGCTGGGGATCGCGCCGAGGAAGGGTCCGAAAAAGGGGATCAGGTTCGTCACAGCGATCAAAACGCTGAGCAGCGGCGCATAAGGGATCCCCATAAACTGGAACGCAACAAAGCAAATAACGCCGACGATAATCGAATCGATGATATTGCCGCGGATAAACCCGCCGAACACCTCGTCGGTATACCGCAGAGCCGCGAGCACCTTTTCCGCCCAGTTCGTTTCAAACAGCGCGCAGATGATCTTTTTGCCCTGGGCCGCCAGCGTCTCCTTCATGCCCATCATATACGCCGCCACCACGGTACCGACCACAAGATTGCCAAAGAACCCGAACACGCCCATCACGCCGCCCGTCACCGTAGCGATCATGGCGGGCACGCCCACGTCGGTCACCTCGCGCACCTTCTCCATGCCTTGGGCATACAGCTCCGCAGCTTTTTCCGCCATCTCCGGCGGCAGAGTGACCGTGTTGTCCATCTCCTGGAGCCAGCCCTGGACAAGCTGAACGTACATGGGAATGCTCTCGATCAGCTGCAACACGCTGGCCGCCACATCCTGAATGAGGAAATACAACAGGAACGCAATGGCGCCAAATACGATGGCCAGGGTGAGCAGGACGCTGGTGATCCGCACCCCCATCCTGGGCTTGCGTGCCAGACGCGCCGGCCCTGCCCAGGAACGGAGCAGCGTCCGCTCCAGAAAGTCCACAATGGGCGCGAGCAGGTAGGCGATGGCGCAGCCGTAGACGATAGGCGTAACAATCCCGCCCAAAAAGTCCAGATAGCTCGCGATCTTGTGTTCTCCCCAAAAAATGTCATAGACCGCCAAAATCGCGGCGACCGTCAAAAACGCCGTGACCCCCCAACGAAAATAGATGCTCTTCTCATAATGAAATTTCAACGCGGATACTCCCTTCCCAACCGTCAGGCGTGCCGGACGCACGTTTTTTTAATATGATACCCGACTTTCCTTCTCTTTGCAAGTAGCTAAAAGATATGTTATAATTAGAAATTGATTAAGACAAGGTTAAAACAGGAAACCTAAACACAATCTTAACTTGCAGGCCCGCTCTTTTACAGCAGGGCGCGCTGTGTTCATATGGAGGCGATTTTGCCATGCTATCGAAAAAACTGTTGTTTATTGTCAATCCCAAAGCCGGGAAGCTGCGAACGAAAGCCGGCAATGACCTGCTCAGCGCCGTGTGCGCCTTTTCCGAAGCCGGTTATCTGGTGGACGCCCGCGCCACCCAGGCCCGGGGCGACGCCACAGAGCTGGCCCGTACCCTGAGCGGAGCATACGATTTAGTGGTCTGCTGCGGCGGCGACGGCACGCTGAACGAAACCGTGTCCGGCCTGCTGCATTGCCCGGACCACCCGCCCCTGGGCTATCTCCCCGCCGGGACCACCAACGACTTTGCCGCAAGCCTGCATCTGCCGCGGGACAGCGTAGCCGCCGCCCGCGTAGCCGTCAACGGCATCCCCGTTCCCATCGACATCGGCCGCTTCAACGACCGCTACTTTGTCTATGTCGCCTCTTTCGGCGCTTTCAGCAGCACCTCCTACACCGTGCCCCAACACCTGAAAAACACCCTGGGTCACACCGCCTATATCTTAGAGGCCGTGCGCCAGCTGCCCGGCGCTTTCCGCCCCATCCCCCTCTCCATCACCGCCGACGGGGAAATCCTTGACGGCGACTATCTGTTCGGCTCCATCAGCAATTCCACCTCCATCGGCGGACTGATGAAGCTGTCCCCCTCCGAGGTGGGACTGGACGACGGGCAGTATGAGCTCCTGCTGGTGCGCGATCCGAAAAATCCCCTGGAGATCCAGAACCTGGCCGCTGCCCTGCTGGCCCAGAAATACGACCACGAGGGCATCATCTACCGGCACGTCTCCCATCTGGAGATTGAGACGGAGGCGGAGCTGCCCTGGTCCCTGGACGGCGAATATGAACCGGGCGCAAAGCGCGTCGTCATCGATAACCTGCACCGCGTGCTCACGCTGATGTGCTGACTGCGGAAAACTGCGAACCATATTGTGAGGTATCCTGCATGAGAGAACAACTGACGGCCCTGCGCTCCGCCATGGCGGCCCAGGGCATCGACGCATATCTGATCCCCACCGGCGATTTCCACGGCTCGGAATATGTGGGCGGCTATTTCCAATGCCGCGCCTATGTGTCCGGCTTCACCGGTTCCGCCGGCACGCTGCTCGTGCTGCCGGACCGGGCGGACCTCTGGACGGACGGTCGCTATTTCCTCCAGGCTGAAGAGCAGCTGAAAGGTTCCGGCATCACATTGCAGCGGGATGGCACGGCGGGCACGCCCACGATCGAAGCGTTCCTGGCTGCCGAACTGTCCCCCGGGCAGTGCCTGGCCTTCGACGGCCGCACCGTCACCGCCCGGCGCTTCCACGCCCTGAAAAAAGCCCTGGCGGAACGCAGCGCCGTCTTTCGCACCGATCTGGACCTGGCCGGGTCCATCTGGCCGGACCGGCCTCCCCTGTCCGCCGCGCCCGTCTGGGCCTTGGACGAGGCATACTGCGGCAAGTCCCGCCTCGACAAGTTGGCGGACGTGCGCGCCGCCATGGAAAAAGCAAAGGCCAACGCGCTGCTGCTGTCGTCCCTGGACGATATCGCGTGGCTGCTGAACCTCCGAGGCGGCGATGTGATGTACTGTCCCGTCATGCTGGCGTATCTGGCCATTGAGGAGGATCGGGCGTGTCTCTTCCTCAACGATTCCATTCTCCCCCCCGCGTTGCAGGACGCCCTGGCCGCGGACGGCATCGCCGTTGCGCCCTACGAGGACGTTTACCGCTGGGCCTCCTCCGCCTGGCATGGAACGCTGTGGCTGGACGAAGACAAGACCAACTGTGCGTTGTGGGCACGGGCAGCGGAGCACGGTGCGATTCACGCCGCGGCAAATCCCACGGAGCTGATGAAGGCAGTCAAAAACGAAACGGAGCTGGACAACGTACGCACCGCCCACCTGCGGGACGGCGTGGCCCTGACCAAATTCCTGTTCTGGCTGCGGCAGACCGTGGGACGCCAACCCGTCACGGAGCGCAGCGCAGCGGAGCGGCTGGAACAGTTCCGCCGGGAGCAGGAACACTATCTCGGCCCCAGCTTTGAGCCGATCCTGGCCTACGGCCCCCACGGCGCCATCGTCCACTATTCCGCCACGGAGGAAAGCGACGTTCCCCTGGCCCCGGAGGGCTTCCTGCTCTGCGACACCGGCGGGCACTACCTGGAAGGAACCACAGATGTGACCCGCACCGTCGCCCTGGGCCCTGTCAGCGCGGAGATGCGCGCCCATTACACCACCGTGCTTCGCAGCCATCTGGCACTGCTCCACGCCCAATTTCTCCACGGCTGCCGGGGCAGCGCCCTGGATGTCCTCGCCCGCGCCTCCCTGTGGGAGCAAGGGCTCGATTACGATCACGGCACCGGCCACGGCGTGGGCTATCTGCTCAATGTACACGAGGGACCGAACAGCTTCCGCTACCGCTCCGCGGGAAAAGACGCCGTACTGGAACCGGGCATGATCCTCTCCGACGAGCCGGGCCTCTACCTCGCGGGCCGCTACGGCATCCGTCTGGAAAACCTGCTGGCCTGCGAGGAACGTTTTGCCAACGGGCACGGCCGCTTCCTGGGCTTCGACGCCCTCACCCTCGTTCCCTTTGACCGCGCCGCCATCGACCCGGCGCTGCTCAACCCGGCGGAACGGACATGGCTCAACGCCTACCACAGCCGCGTCCGCGCAGCCCTCGCGCCTTATCTTTCCCCGGAGGAGAACCGCTATCTAACGGAGGCCACCGCCCCGGTATAACGGCAAAACGAGGGTCGTATCCCTAAATAATGTAAACATTTTTTGAATTTTTTCAGGAACCTTTGCCTTTTTTTATCTCTTTATGCTATAGTAACGGAAAACAGCCTGCCGCCGGAGAAAGGCGGGAGCATGCTCCCGCGCAGAAAGGCAGCCGTTTTTACAGACCAAATGGATGGAGTGTACCCCGATATGAAACGTTTCTTCAAACGCTGCGCCGCCTTGACGCTGACATGCGTGATGACCTGCTCTCTGTGTGTCAGCGCCTTTGCCGCGGGCAGCCTGGACCATTTCAAGCACAGCAATACTTATGAAAACCAGTTTTCCGACGTGAGCGGCTGGTACGCAGGCTACGTCGCCGAGGGCTACGAACTGGGCCTGTTTGACGGCAGCGGCGACGGCCGCTTCTCCCCCCACGCCAGCATGACCGTGGGTGAAGCGGTAAAGATCGCGGCGTGCCTGCACAGCATCTATGAAACCGGCGAGGCCGGTTTCGCCCAGAGCGATCCCTGGTGGCAGGTCTATGCAGACTACTGTTTGGAAAAGGGGATCATCGAAAGCGGCTACAGCGATTACAGCAACGCCATCACCCGCGGGCAGTTCGCCATGCTTTTCGCCGCCGCGCTGCCCGACGAGGCGCTCACCGAAATGAACGCCATCACCGGCGAGTCGATCCCCGACGTGCGCCTGTCCGACCCTTACGGCAGCGCAGTGTACAAGCTCTACCGCGCCGGCGTGCTCACCGGCTCCGGCGCCGACGGCAGCTTCCGACCCAACACCAACATCAGCCGCAGCGAAATGGCGGCCATCGTCATCCGCATGGTGCGGGTAACGGAGCGAAAGAGCGTCTCCCTCGGCGCGTCGGAAAGCGGCACGCTGAATGCCGAGCAGATCTACGCCAAATGCTCCCCTTCCGTGTTCTCCATCAAAACCTATGACGAAGAGGACGAAGCCCTGGCCGTGGGCAGCGGCGTCTTTCTCTCCGCCGCCGGCGAGGCCGTGACCAACTGGCACGTCCTTGACGGCGCGCGGCGGGCGGAGATCACCACCGTCTCAGGAGAAACCTATCCCATCCGGGGCGTCTATGATTACGACGCAGAAAATGACCTGGCCCGCATCCAGGTGGACGGGACCGGTTTCACACCCATGCAGATCAACTATTCCGGCGCTCACCTCACCGGCGCGACGATTTACACCATCGGCAGTCCCCGGGGACTGGGCAGCAGCCTGTCCGCCGGTATCATCTCCGCCGCCCGCCGGGAGGTCAACGGCGTGACGTACATCCAGGTCACCGCCCCCATCTCCAGCGGCAGCAGCGGCGGCGCGCTGATCAACGCCAAGGGCGAGCTCATCGGCATCACCTCCGCCTCCGTCAGCAACGGGCAGAACCTGAACCTGGCCGTCCCCATCGAAAAACTGACGGCGCTGGATACCAGCAGCTGCCGCAGCATCCCCGTGGTCGCGGAAGAATATATCCGCAAGCTCACCGCTTCCTTCAAGCTCTCCCGCACCAACGTCAACCTGGACGCCGGAGACAGCGCCAAGATCATCTGCTCCGTCCCCGGCATCCCCAGCGGCTACGCCGTGTCCTATGAGTCCTCCGCCCGTAGCATCGTCCAGTGCTCCTGGGGCGAGTGGAAGGAGAACGACGACGTGGAGCTGACTTTGACCGGCCTGAAAGCAGGGACCGTCACCGTAACGGTCAAGCTGCACGACCGCAAGGACAATGTCCTGGCCGAGCGCAACATCAACGTGCGCGTCCAGTAACGAAGTATACAGGAAAGCAGCATCCGGCCCCGCCGCGGCTATGCGGCGGGGCCGGATGCTGTCTTGTTTTCCGCTCTGTAATTTATCGCTAATTTACCGTTTCAAGGTATCTTGATACCACTCGTAGGTAGGCTTGATGCCCTCCTCATGCTCAAATCGTTCCTCCAATGCTCCGTAAAAATACAGCTCCAGCAATCTCCTCAGATCCGGCAAAGCCTCACTTCCGTGAAGCAGTCCGTCTTCCCCAAGGTATTCTTCATTCCAATCAAATTCCTCGTGGTCAAACCAAACCAGGGACCAGGTATGCGGATCGTTTTCATCGATCGCCTCCTCCGGCCTGGACAAGTCGATACACAGCGGTCCCCAACCGCCTCCCCAATCGCCAATGGGGATCAGATTCCGAAAGCAGTTCTCCGGCAGTTCACAAAAATCACGGATCTCCTGCAAAATTTCCATATTCTTAGACACTTCGCCCATAGACCGCGGGCAGTCGACCGCCACCCAAAGCGGGCCGAGGTCGCCTTCCTCCTCCATGATGGCGCAAAGGAAATTGTCATTGCGGATGTTTTGCGGGAGCCGAAATGAGGTCAGAAAAGCCCGGTAAAGGGAGGGCAGCCTGACCTGATGCTCCTGCTCGAATGCGGCAATTTCCTGCTCGGTAATGGCGGACGGCACGAATCGCTCACCGGGGAACCAGCCCCGCTCCTGTAATTTCTGACATGCGCCTGTTACAAAATCTCTTTCCTCTTGGAGTGTCATGGTGTCTCTTTCTCCTTCCCCGGATCGCCTGAACAAATACCGATCGATCTGTTTTCATAAGTACACAAGGCGTCGTTTGATGGAGCTGCGTCTCTCACTCCACGGTGACGCTCTTGGCCAGGTTCCTCGGCTTATCGATATCACAGCCGCGCATCAGGGCAACATAGTAGGCAAACAGCTGCATGGGCAGCACCTCCAGAGACGGCAGCAGCATGGGCAGCGTATCGGGGATGATCAGCGCTCCATCCACCGCTTTCTCCATGGCCGCGCCCCGAGAGGCCACCGTCACGCCCAGCACATCCGCGCCGCGGCTCTTGACCTCCACCACATTGCTCATCAGCTTTTCAAACAGCGGCGTATGGCCCGCCAGGGCCACCACCAGCGCGCCCGGCTCGATCAGGGAAATGGTGCCGTGCTTCAGCTCGCCCGCCGCGTAGGCCTCAGAATGGATATAGGAAATCTCCTTCAACTTCAGCGACCCTTCCATCCCTACAGCGTAGTCCACATTGCGGCCGATGAAGAAAATGGACTCGTGGTTGAAGTAGCGGGAGGCATAATACTGGATCGTCTCCTTCTGGGCCAACACCTGCTCCATCTTCTCCGGCAGCGCTTGCAGCTCCGTCAGGATCGCGGCGTACTCCCCGCCGTTCACCGTACCGAGGATCCGGGCAAAATACAGACCGATCAAATAGACGACCGACAACTGGGTCGAATACGCCTTCGTCGTCGCCACAGCGATCTCCGGCCCGGCCCAGGTGTACAGCACATCATCGCTCTCCCGGGCGATGGTGGAGCCGACCACGTTTACGATTGACAGCACCCGCGCCCCCAGGCGCTTGGCCTCCCGCAGCGCCGCCAGGGTGTCGATGGTCTCGCCGCTCTGGCTGATGACGATGCAGAGGGTGCGCTCCGTCACGATGGGGTCGCAATAGCGGAACTCCGAGGCAAGGGACACCTCCACATTTTTGCGCAGCAGCTTCTCCAGGGTGTATTTCGCCACCATACCCACATGATAGGACGAACCGCAGGCAATGATGTAGAGCTTATCCATCCTCTCCAGCGTCTCCCGGTCAAAGCACAGGCCGTCCAGCACCACCGCGCCCTCCTGGATGCGGGGGGAGATGGTCTTGCGGAAGGCCTCGGGCTGCTCCATGATCTCCTTGGCCATGAAATGCTCATAACCGCCCTTTTCCGCGGCGGAGACCTCCCAGTCCACCTGATGGCGCGCTTTGTCCTGGCGCTGAAGAAGGGAGTCGTAGATCGCAACGCCCGAGGCCGTGAGCACAGCGATGTCCCCGTCGTCAAGATAGGACACCTCGCGGGTGTGCTTGATCACGGCGGTAACGTCCGAGGCCAGGAAGTTGAAATCCTCCCCGTAGCCGATGATCAGAGGGCTGTCTTTGCGGGCGGCAATGAGCCGGTCGGGACAGTCCTCACACACAATACCGAAGGCATAGGCGCCCTCGATGCGGTGCAGGACCTTGACCACGGCGTCCAGCATATCGTCCTTGTAATAATGATCCAGCAGCTGGGCCACCACCTCGGTATCCGTCTGGGACACGAAGGTCACGCCCTGCTCCTGCAAAAATTCCTTGATCTCCGCGTAATTTTCGATGATGCCGTTGTGGATGACGGCAAACCGGCCGCTTTCGCTGAGCTGGGGATGGGCGTTGACGTCCGACGGCTCGCCGTGGGTCGCCCAGCGGGTATGGCCGATGCCGATACAGCCGTGTACGTCCGCGCCGCCGTTTGTTTTCTCCGCAAGGTTCTGGAGCCGTCCCTTCGCCTTGACCACACGCAGCCCGTCCTGGGGCGAATAGACCGCGATGCCTGCGCTGTCATACCCGCGGTATTCCAGCCGGGCCAAACCGTCGAGCAAAATGGGAGCGGCCTCCTGTTTTCCCACAAATCCTACAATTCCGCACATATTGTGTCCTACTCCTTTTCTTCCATCAATTTTTTCCAGCATAAAACGCGCGCGGCTGCAAATAGTACCATCGGAGGTGCTGCCTTGTATGCTAACCGCGCTGATCCGAACAATTATTCTTTATTTTTTGATCATGGGCGGCCTGCGCCTGATGGGCAAACGTCAAATTGGCGAACTGGAGCCCTCGGAGCTGGTCCTGGCGCTGCTGATCTCGGACCTGGCCGCCGTGCCGATGCAGGACTTCGGCATCCCGTTGTTCAACGGGATCTTCCCGATCCTGACGCTGCTGTCCCTGTCCATGATCCTGTCCGTGCTCAATTTGAAAAGCATCCGCCTGCGCACCCTGATATGCGGCAATCCCACCGTCATTATCCAGGAGGGGCACATCCTGCAAAAGGCTATGCGCAGCACCCGCTTCACCGTGGACGAGCTGATCGAGGAACTGCGCCAGCAAAACGTGGTGGATCTGTCCACGGTGCAGTACGCCATCCTGGAGACCAACGGCCAGCTGTCCGTCCTGCTGTACCCGGAGCATCAGCCACTGACGCCAAAGACGCTGCAAAACAAAAAGCTGGCAGACGCGGGTCTGCCCATCACCGTAATCAGCGACGGCCATGTGCTGGAGCGCAACCTGCACACGTTGGGCCTTGACCGGATATGGCTATCACGCAAGCTGGAAGAAAACAACCTGCCCTCTCCAAAGGCGGTCTTCCTGATGACGGTGGACAAACAGCACCAGCTCTATTTCCTCAAAAAGGAGTGAGAACCATCAAACCGTTTTTCATCGCCATCCTGATCCTGGCCGCGCTGTTCACCGCCGGGTTCATGAACGGCCAGACCATCGGCCAACTGAGCGACGGCATGGACGAACAGTTACAGCTGTCCCGGGCCGCCGCCGTAGAAGGACGCTGGGAGGACGCCACAGAAGCCTTTTCCGCCGCCAACGACACCTGGAAAGCCCACGAAGCGTACTTCCATGTGGTAATCGATCACAAAGAGATCGACGAAATGGAATCTCTGTTCTCCGAAGCCGGCAGCTATGCCCACCAGCAGGACAGCAATCGCTACTGTACCAGCACCGCCTGCCTCTCCGTCCGCCTGAGCCACATGAAAGAGGCCCAGCAGATGAACTGGAAAAACATCTTCTGAGACACGCGTTGTAGTTAATATAGTATAGCACAGGCCAAATAGAACAGCAATCAGAAAATCAGAAAAGCACCGGGAAGCATGCCAAAAACAAATGATCTTATCAAAAAATGCTCCCCGGCCAGACGGCGCTGGAACGTATGGAGGATCACTGCGCCCCAATCCCTTCCCTGCCGTATCCCCCCTACCCTTCCGCCGCCCATACCCGCAGCGCAGGCTCTTCCACCCGCCGCACTGTGATCTCCGCCTCGCCCTTTACGCATATTCCGGCCGCGTAAAGGACGCCTACATCTAAAATGTGATACCGTTCCATGGGCTTCGGCGCCACCGGCCGGCGGCACGCAAGGGCGCTGCCGCCGCGCAGCTTGATCCGGCTCTCCCGCTCCGTCCACCCGGCAAAAAAGCCCGCCCGGTCCGGCGGCAGGCACAAACGCGCCGCCCGGTCCGGCGGCACAGGGCGCAAGCGCTCCGCGTCCACGCCCACGGGAACCGGGCCCAATGCGCACAGAGCCAGTCCCGCCGTATGGCTGAGATTGAAAAAGGGCAGCGCCCGGTCTCGAAAGGACGGCTTGCCCGCCGCGCTCCAGACGGTCTCCGGCCAGTCCTCCAAGCCGTACCGCTCAGCCAGTCCCCGGCGCAGCAGCGCCCAGGCCGCCCAGGTCCGGCGCCGCCGCTCCGCTGGAGCCGCCGCGGCTCGTTCCCGCAATGCCGGCGGCAGCAAGGACAGGGGCAGCGCAGCAGCCGCATCCTGCCCTTCATCCCAACAGGTATAATATACATATACTGCCACGCAGCTCCCCCTCCTTTTTCACCACGCTGGAATAATATGGGCAAAATAAACAGTTTTATTATAGGGCTGGGCAGGATTCCTGTCAAATCGCTTATTTTTCAGTTTGTCCCATTTTTTTCGCCAAAAAAGGAGGAAAAAAGAAA
>CANSLL010000073.1 GCA_947647695.1 uncultured Clostridia bacterium
CCGATGCGGCGGCGTTTGACTATGCGGTACAGTTCGCACGGATTCTGCTGACCACCGGATTCTTATTCGGGATATTCTATGTGTTTGCCAATGCGCTCCAGGCTATGGGGGCGGCAACACCGGCATTGATCGTCAATCTCAGCAGACAGGGGATCATTTATATTCCCGCCTTGTTCATCCTGCGATCTGCCCTTGGCGTTACGGGGCTGGCCTGGGCGCAGCCCGTGGCAGACCTGCTTTCTACGGCCCTTGTCATCGTGCTGTATGCGAGGACTCTGTATAAAATGGAGCAAGGGCAAAGCTCTGCACCATCCGCCGCGCAGCAGAACAGCAGATACAAAAATGATTTCAGAGTGTCCCGCAAAGCAAGGGCGCACATGAAAATGTAAAGCACACAAAGAATGGCAAGTTTGCATCGTTAATGACGAACAGGGATTCACAACACGATAAGCAAACTATGTAAGATACAAAATGCACCAAGGAATTCTCTGGTGCGTTTTGTATTTTACATAGTTTTTTCTAAAACACATTAACAGATTTGTCGGAATGAAACGGTTTCTGCGGCTCCCGGCATCCCGATCCGCCGCAATGCCGGTTCACTGGGGCCGGAGGGCGCGATTTGGAGAAAATGCACAGAATCAAAGTGCGGGGAAAACACTATTTTTCTGTTTTTCCTTGGGGATTTTGGAAAAATAAATTGAAAACGATTCAAAAAAAGCGTATAATATTAGACCGTGATTGTAACTGTAAATAATATGTAATGTGCCGGCATCGCCTGCCGGCGCTGATTCAAAAATTGAGGGGGCCTTTTAGCCATGCAGGATCAAAAGTTAAGGAATGTGGCCATCATTGCCCACGTTGACCACGGCAAGACCACGCTGGTAGACGAAATGCTCAAGCAGGGCGGCGTGTACCGGGAAAACCAGGAGGTCGCCGACCGCGTGATGGACAGCAACGACCTGGAGCGCGAGCGCGGCATCACCATTCTGGCAAAGAATACCGCGATTCGTTATGGCGACGTGAAGATCAACATCGTCGATACGCCGGGCCATGCGGATTTCGGCGGCGAGGTGGAGCGCATTTTGAAAATGGTCAACGGCGTTATTTTGCTGGTGGACGCTGCCGAAGGCCCCATGCCCCAGACCCGCTTCGTATTGAGCAAGGCTCTGGAGCTGGGCCATCGGGTCATCGTGGTGGTCAATAAGATCGACCGCCCCGACCAGCGCATCCACGAGGTCATCGACGAGGTGCTGGAGCTGCTGATGGACCTGAACGCCACCGACGAGCAGCTGGACAGCCCCATGCTGTTCTGCTCCGGCCGTCAGGGCACGGCGTCCTATTCCCCCGACAGTGTGGGCGAGGACCTTAAGCCGCTGTTTGAAACGATCCTGAACTATATCCCCGCCCCGGAGGCCAACGCGGACGAGCCGTTCCAGATGCTGGTGTCCTCCATCGATTACAACGAGTTTGTGGGCCGGATCGCCATTGGCCGCATCGAGCGGGGCACACTGAAGCAGAATCAGGAGATCGCCGTGTGCAACTACCACGACCCGGACACCCCCGCGAAAAAGGCCAAGGCGGTGAGCCTGTACCAGTTTGAGGGTCTGGCCCGCGCCCAGGTGACGGAAGCCGCCGCGGGCAATATCATCGCACTGTCCGGCATCGGAGAGGTGACCATCGGCGATACCATCTGCGACCCCAACGTCATCGAGCCGATCGAATTTGTGCAGATCTCCGCGCCCACCATTGAGATGACCTTCTCGGTCAACGATTCTCCCTTTGCGGGCCAGGAGGGCAAATACGTCACCTCCCGCCAGCTGCGGGACCGCCTGTTCCGCGAGACCATGAAGGACGTTTCCCTGCGCGTCAGCGAGGTGGAGGACTCCATGGACGCGTTCAATGTGGCGGGCCGTGGCGAAATGTCCTTGTCCATCCTGATTGAGACCATGCGCCGGGAGGGCTATGAGTTCCAGGTCTCCCCGCCCCGCGTGCTGTACCGGGAAATCGACGGCAAAAAGTGCGAGCCGATTGAGCGCCTGGTGGTGGACGTGCCCCAGGACTATGTGGGCGCGGTCATCGAGAAGCTGGGCCAGCGCAAGGCGGACCTGCTGGAGATGAATCCCGTGGGCAGCCGGATGAAGTTGGAGTTCCTGGTCCCCTCCCGCGGCCTGTTCGGCTACCGCAACGAGTTTTTGACCGATACCAAGGGTGAGGGCATTATGGCCTCCGTATTCGATTCCTACGCGCCCTTCAAGGGCGAGGTCTCCCGCCGCAACCAGGGTTCCATGATCGCCTCGGAGACCGGCGAAAGCGTGACCTACGGCCTGTACAACGCCCAGGAGCGCGGCACGCTGTTCATCGGCGCGGGCGTGAAGGTATACGAGGGCATGGTGATCGGCGTCCAGGCCAAGACCGACGATATGACGGTCAATGCCTGCAAGAAGAAACAGCTGACCAACACCCGCGCTTCCGGCAGCGACGACGCGCTGCGCCTGACCCCGCCGCGCCAGCTGAGTCTGGAGCAGTGTTTGGAGTTTTTGGCGGACGACGAGCTGTTGGAAGTCACCCCGGAGAATCTGCGCATCCGCAAGCGCATCCTGAGCCACAGCGACCGCATGAAGTATCTTCACGGGAAAAAGTAAACAAAGCAATACGCTGCATCCTGCGCGGCGTCCGGTTTGCTGCCGGACGCCGCGCATTTGACCGTTTCAGCGGTTGCATGGCGGAGTTTGTTTTGGTATAATCAATCAAAGAGAAGGAGCGGCATCCGCGCGGTATGGACGCGGAGAAAGAGGAAGGATATGAAAGAAACCGTACAGAAACGTCTTGCGGCGTGGTGCCTTTGCGCGATATTGTCCTTTGGCGCCTGCCCTTCGGCTTTTGCTGTGCAGACGGCGGGGGAACAGCCTGAGACGGGTGCCGTGCAGGCTGCGGCCCCTCCGGTGGGCGTCCATATCAGTGCTTGGGCGCGCAATGAGGTGTGCACGGCTTACGGCCTGGGACTCGTACCGGCGGATCTGGATCTGGGCGGCGATTACAGCGCCAATATCAGCCGTGAGCAGTTTGTTCGCCTGGTGGTGGAGCTGGTGGCTGCCTGCCGTGGGGTGGATGTGCTGGAGCTGATGCGGCAGAACGGCATCGTTTTGGTAAGCGGCGGAGCCACCGGCCTGGCGGAAGGCGCGAGCAGGACGCCGGAGGAGAATGCAGCAGAGGAAACGGCGCAGGATAACGCGGCGGAAGCGCCGCCGGTAATTATGGAGGTTGCCCAGGGCAGCTTCGAAGATACGAACAGCGCCTATGTGGAGCTGGCGGCCCGCCTGGGCATTGTCCAGGGCAGCGGCGGGATGTTCCGGCCCGGGGGCGCTTTGACCCGTGCGGAGGCTGCGGCGATGCTGTGGCGCTGCATGAGTTTGCTGGGCTGTCCTGATCCCAACGGTGCGCCGGGACGGTTTGACGACGGGTATACCATTCCCCGCTGGGCGAGGGACGCGGTCAAGTATATCTCTGGCCGCACTACGGCGGCGGGCAGGCCCGTTATGGGCGGAAACGGCGGCGCGTTCCAGCCGCAGGCGTACTACTCCGTGGAACAGGCAATCGTTACGGTGCTGCGCTGTTACGACGCGCGCCTGTCGGGGGAGACCTATGCAGCCTGGAGGGACGCGCCGGGATACGATACGGTGGAGATCACGATGTCCTTTGGCGGGGACTGTACCTTTGGCCGGGGCCGGGAGGCGTCCTATGCGGGTTCCTTCGACGAGATGTACGACAAACAGGGCGCGGCCTATTTTTTCAGCAACGTGAAGGAATTCCACAGCGACGACCTGACCATGGTCAACTTTGAAGGGGCGTTGACCACCGTGGATACGCCGCGGGAGGAAAAGCCTTACATATTCAAGGGGCGCGCGGAATACGCCAAAATTTTGCAGGCGGGCAGCGTGGATGTGGTGACCATCGCCAACAATCACGCGCGGGACTACGGCAACCAGGGTTTGAAGGACACAATTGCGAATCTGTCCCCCTATGTGGCGGTGTCCGGGTACGACCGCCAGCCGGTGCTCACGGTCAAGGGCGTGAAGGTGGGCTTTGTGTCCAACCTGGGCTGGAGCTTCGACAGCGCTCAGAAGAGGTTTATCGACGACGCTGTCAAAAACATGCGCGCCCAGGGTGCGGAAATCATCGTGTTCAATTATCACTGGGGCGAGGAAGGGGAGTACCGGAGCAGCAAGACCCAGCAGGCCATCGCCCATTGTTGTATCGACAGCGGGGCAGACCTGGTGATCGGCCATCATCCCCATGTGGTGCAGGAGGTGGAGACGTACAAGGGAAAACAGATCGTCTATTCCCTGGGCAATCTCTCCTTTGGCGGCAACCGCAATCCCACGGATAAGCGCTGTCTGATTTTCCAGCAGACCTTTTCCATCAATGTGGACAGCCGGAAGATCGCTGGAGAGGAACACCGCGCCATCCCCTACAGAGTTTCGTCGGTGGACAACCGCAACGACTACCGGCCCTCGCCGGCGTAATACAGCAGTCAACGCGCGCTCTGCGCGCTTTGAGATGAAACCGATAGAGAATTGACAAGGAGGAAACGACCATGATGAAATTTTACGGAACGATGCTCTGCAAGGATTGCTTGCAGGCAAGAGAAGCCCTGAACGCGGCGGGTGTGCTGTTCGACTATGTGGACATCTCTACCAGCGTAGACAACCTGAAGGCGTTCCTGCGGCTGCGGGATGAAAACGACGCGTTCAGCGCCGCGCGCAAAGACGGTTCCATCGGCATCCCGTGTTATGTGATGGACGACGGTACCGTCAGCCTGGATACCGCCGCGCTTTTGAAGGGGCGCGCCGCCGGATGAAGCGGGAGATCGCTGCCCTGACCATGCACGAGCTGCGGGTGACCGCGGTCTATACCGGCTCCATCGGCGACTTTCGCTACCGGTTCCATATGGAGTTTGATTCCAACGAACTGGAGGCGGCAACGTATACAAAGTGGTGCTACGAAAAGGCGCAGGATGTGGAGACGGCGTCCTTCACCATCGAAAACGGCGATTTGACGGCGCTGAAGGAATGGCTGAACGGACAATATTACAAATACTTCCCGGATGCGCCGGTGGAGTGAAAGAGGACGTGGACAGATGCTGGTTGGGAAAGAAGTGACCCATGAGTACCGCGGCCGCGGCGTCGTGACGGCGGTGGGCGGCGGTACGGTCACCGTGCGCTTCGGCGCGGATTATGAGCTGGATTTTGCCTATCCCGGTGAATTTATGCGGATGCTCCGCCTGCGGGACTATGACCCGGAGGTTCAGGTGGAGATCGACGAGGACGTCCGCCGGGACCGTATGGCGCGGGCGGAGGCATACCTGCGGGAGAAGGAGGCGCGTCATGGCTGAGTTGGGCGCGGCGCTGGATAATCTGTGGTTTTTGCTCAATTTTGTGGAGGGGCTGCTCTTTTTGGCCAGTGCGGTCTATTTCACCGCAAAGCCCGAAAAGGTGCGCTTTATGATCTCGAATTTTGCCCACCTCTCTAAAGAAAAACAGGCGCGTTATGATCTGAAGGGCTTGAGCCGCTATGTCTGCCGAGCGTTCACGCTCTGCGGCGCCGTATGCGTTGCGGGCGCTGTGGCGGCGCTGTGGCTGAACGCTTACGCCTACTGGACCTCCACGCTGTTGTGGATCGTGATCGCTGCGGTTACGCTGCGGGTGGACAATGAAAAGCTGCTGAAAAAGTACCGCAGGGATGCGGAGGAATAGACCTGCGGCGGAGCAGGCGAGTGAAAAGGGCCGTCCGGCAGGGCGGCCCTTTTTGCAAAGCGGCGGAGGCTGGAAAAAGAAATCAGAAAAAAAGAAAATTTTTTCAAAAAGCAGGAAACCTGAGGGAAAAAAAGCTGTGTATCTAAGTGTCAGGACAAAGGAGGCGAGGGCTTGGAGGACCGGCAGATCATCGAGCTGTACTGGCGGCGGGACGAGAACGCTATCGCACAGAGCGAGCAAAAATACGGCGCGTACTGCCGCGCTGTTGCACAAAAAATCCTGCGTATTGCCGAGGATGTGGAGGAGTGCGTCAGCGACACCTGGCTGGCGGCGTGGAACGCTATGCCGCCGGCCCGCCCGGCGGTGCTGCGCACATTCCTCGGGCGTTTGAGCCGGAATGTGTCCGTCAATCGAAGTTTGTACCGCAGCGCCCAAAAGCGCGGCGGCGGGGAGGTGCCCCTTGCCTTGGAGGAACTGAGAGACTGCGCCGCCGGAGGCGGCAGCGCCGAAGACGCTGTGGAGACGGCGGAGCTGGGCCGGCTGATCGATACGTTTTTGCGCACGCTTCCGGCGGAGGAATGCGATCTGTTTCTGCGGCGCTATTGGTATCTTGATCCCATCGACGAAATCGCCCGCCGTTTTCACTTGCGCAGCGGGACCGTGAAAACGCGGCTCCACCGGACCCGGCGCAAGCTCCGGGACTATCTCATGGAGGAGGGCTATGCGCTGTGAAGCACATCGATGAAAAAGAGCTGCTGCTGGCTGTGGGCGAGGTGGGCGATGATCTGATCGCCCGGGCGGAGCAGCCGGTGAAAGGGCGAAAGGCAGTCTATGTCCGCTGGGGCGCGCTGGCGGCGTGCTTTTGCCTGATCGCGGTTTTGGCCGTTCTTCCGGGGCGGTTGGGCATGACGGCGGGCAACAATATGGCCGGTCCGCCCCAGAGCAACGATATGAACGCCGGAGGCGGAAATGACGAAGAGGCGAGCGAGGGCGAGGACAAAAACCAGTATGGCGCGGATCTTCAACCCGTTCCGGGCGATCCCGGCGCGCCGGACGGTCTGGTGGACGGCGCCGTGGAGAGCGCGCCGCCGGATGACGGAAGCGGCGGTACAAATCAGGAGAGCGTGCCCACCTCCGGCAGCAAAGGCGCGCCTGTTTTGATCGATCCGGCGGATACCTCTTTACAGGTGGTCCATATCCGCGGCGGGCAGATGGAGGAGCGCACCGTCACAGGAGACGCGCTGGAAGCCTTGCACGTCTGGGCGGAGGAGCTGCTGCCTGGGCTGGAGGAACGCAGCTTTGACCCGGGGGAAACGCCCGGCGACAGCGACGGCGGCGAGGTATATACCTTTGCGGGCGCCGGAACGTCGTTTTCCTATGTGATCAACGGCCCGGCAGACTGCTGGGTCGCAATGGACGGCGTATGGTACGCGGTAGCGAATCCTGCGGACCCGCCGGTGCTTTTTGCGCCGTGACCTTTTGAAGCCTGATAATTTAATTTTTAATAGGAGTGCATTCCAATGAAGAAATTGACGGCAGGTATGTTGACGCTGGTAGCTGCGTTATCCTTTTGTACGCCTGCTTTTGCAGCAGAGGACGCGCAGAGCGAGTCTTATACGATCATGGTCAACGATCAGACGCTGGAGCTTGGCGGGCTGCCCGTGGAACCTTATGAGGAAAATGGTACTGTGATGGTTCCCTTTCGCATGATTGGCGAAGCGTTGGGATATCAGGTCGGCTGGAACGCCGAAACGCAGTCCGTTACGGTGGAGGATCCGTATGTCCAGAAAGCAACGCTGCATCAGGGCACGGCCGCTGTCGTGTTCGAGGGTAAACTGGAGATCATTGATATGAGCCGCGAAGTCGAAAATGATGCGCCGACTGTGATCTATCAGGGTTATACTTATGTTCCGCTTACATTTTTCCGGGAGTTTTTCAACGATACGAACGTGGAAGGCGCGACGGTTGCGATCGCCCCGAGCATGGCGGAAATTTGTGGCGCTGAGTGACAGAAGGAAAGGAGCGGCAAAGAATGAAAAAGAAAACGTTACCGGCATTGTTTTTGGCGGCGGCATTGCTCCCAGCCCTGGCAGGGTGCGGCAAGCCGTCTGCACCGCCTCCGCCGGACCCGGTGCAGACGGGAATGGAGGTGCATCCGCCGGAGTCCCCGGAGCGGGTGGAGCATTTTGCGGTGATCACTGCGGCGGAGCTGCTGTCCGGGGAGGAGAATTTCTGCTACAGTCCCATCAGCCTGTATCTGGCGCTATCCATGGCGGCAACAGGCGCGGCGGGAGAGACCCAGGGCCAGATGTACGCCGTTCTGGGCGCGTCTGATACGGAGACCCTTTCCAACGACTGCGCCGCGCTGTATGCGAATCTCTACCGGGACGGGGAGGACACGAAGCTCTATCTTGCCAACTCCGTTTGGACGGCCCAGGGCGTCCTGCCGAAGGAGGAGTATGTCCGGCGTCTGGAGGAGAAATTCAGCGCCGAGGCCTTCTCCGTGGACTTTTCCGACGGAAAAACAAACCAGCGCATGACCGATTGGGTCAAAGAGCGCACCCAGGGACTGCTGGCCCCGGAATTTCAGACAAGCAGTCAGACCGTGGAAGTGCTGCTGAATACAATCTATTATAAAAACGCCTGGTATGAGCCGTTCTACGAAGGAGCCACCGAGACGGGAGATTTTACAGTGTCCGGCGGCGGGACGGTACAGGCTCCGTTTATGCGCACCTTTACCAGGGACGAGGCGTGGACGGCGGAGGGCTATGCCCGCGCATCCCTGCCCTTTGCAGACGGCGGGGAGATGTTTTTCGTCCTGCCTGACGCGGATACGTCCCTTGCGGACCTGCTGCGCAGCCATGGTTTGCAGGATCTGATTTCCGGCGGTGAGCGGGGACGCTATGCCATCACCTGGCGGCTGCCCAAGTTCCGCCAGAGTAGCGATATGGACCTGATCCCCATGCTGCAACGTCTCGGCATCACGGATGCTTTCGACGGCACGGCGGATTTCAGCAACGCCTCCGATGCGGACGCCTATATCAGCGCCGTGCGTCAGGGGACTTGTATCGATGTCAACGAAATGGGCGTGGAGGCTGCGGCCTACACGGTCATTACCAAAGATGAGGCTGCGCCGCTGGAGGAGGAGCTGCCGGAGCTTTCCATGGAGCTGGACCGTCCGTTCCTCTACGGGATTCGCAGCAATGACGGCACGCTGCTGTTTGTGGGCGTTTGCGCCGACCCGGCGGCGGGACAGGAGGGGTAAAAAGATGAAACTGAAACGGAACTTGACGGCAGCGGTCCTGGCGGGCGCGCTGATGCTGCCGCTGGCGGCCTGTGCTTCCGGCGGAGGCAGCGCGGCGACGCTGGCGGGCAGGGAACCGGTCATGCCCACGGCGGATTATTGGGACGTGGAACAGCCGGACGAGGCGAGCCTGGATGCGGTGGGCAATTTTGCCGCCCGCAGCGGGGAATTAGTGCTCAGCGGTGCGGAAAACATTTGCTATAGTCCCGTGAGCCTGTACTATGCTTTGGCGATGGCAGGGACAGGTGCGGCGGGCCGGACCCAGGAGGAGATTTACGCGGCGCTGGGTACAACGGACACGGATACCCTTTTGCACGGTCTCAACCTGATGTTCCAGCGGCTGTACAGCGATGAGAAGGAGTGCCGCGTCTACCTTGCCAACTCCATTTGGATGCGCGAGGGCGTCGCCTTTTACGATACCTTTACCGACGCCGCCGCAGAGCAGCTGTATGCCGCGTGCTATACCCTGGATTTTGACGCGCCGGGGGCAGGGAAGGCCATTACGGACTGGGTGTCCGAACAGACAAAGGGCTTGCTCAAGCCGGAGTTTGAGCTGACGCCGGACAGCATTGCCGTGCTGCTGAACACGGTGTATTTTAAGGCGAACTGGAGCGATGAGTTCCGCAAGGAGAATACCAGAGAGGATACCTTTACCTGTGCGGACGGCAGCGCCGTGACGTGTGATTTCATGCACCGCGGCAGCGACGGCTATGCTGTGGCCGTGGAGGGTTATACCATGGCGAGCCTGCCCTTCCGCGGCGCTTACCGGATGTTCTTCCTCCTGCCGGACGAGGACTGTACCATCGACGGTCTGCTGGAGGAGCGCGGCCTTGCGGCACTGCTGGACGGCAGCGCCGCGGAATACCGGGAAATCAGATGGAGCGTGCCGAAGTTCACGGCGAAAAATGAGATGGGACTGGTCCCTGTTTTGGAAGCTATGGGGGTTGAGTTGGCTTTTTCCGACAAGGCTGCGGATTTCAGCGCCATGTGCGACGTGTCGGCCCTGCCAGGTCAGATCGCTTATATCTCCCAGGTCAAGCAGGGCGTCAGCTTTTCCATCGACGAAGAGGGTGTGGAAGCTGCGGCTTATACGGAGGTTGCCATGAACGCCGGCGCTGCGGCGCCGCCGGAGGAGACGGTGGAGATGGACTTGGACCGCCCGTTTCTCTATGGCGTGGAGAGCGGAGACGGTGTGATCCTCTTCATAGGCCGTTGCGACGATCCCACGAAAAATTGAGCGCAAGATACAAAAGAGGCGGCGTTGCTGCTGTTGCTGCACGTTGTAAAATGGAAAATGCCCACCGAAAAGCGGTTGCTTTTCGGTGGGCATCCCTTTATAATGAGCATATGAAAAGCGAAAGGAGGAGGGCCCGTTGAAACACAAAGTAAAGCTGACGGTGATCGACAAAAAATGGTACCCGGAATTACAACAAACATATTGTGCGGATCCTTATGTGGGAGCTTGTCCCTGTTACAATGTTGGAGATACGTTTCTATTTTGCCGGGACGGCGGGCGGGACGATTTTTGGCATATGGGTCTGAACACTCTAATCCAGACGAATGCAGACCCGGACACCGTTGTGGGCGGGCCGAAGATGCCCCACTGTTCCGAGCTGTGGGACGCGATTTCCCGCTATCTTTACGCAGGATTGCAGGGCGGTTCCATCATGAGGGGGTG
>CANSLL010000074.1 GCA_947647695.1 uncultured Clostridia bacterium
GCTTGGTATCCCTTATAAAACATACCATAATTTGCACCAGCGGTCAAGCAAATACGCGCTGGAGCACGATTTTTCTTGACAGGACCGGTCATGTGCGCTATTCTATTGTCAGACAACATAAAAAATCAGACATCTATACACAGGAGGTATTTATTTATGCGTTCTGACGTTGTAAAACGCGGCATCCCCGCCGCACCGAACCGGTCCTTGTTGTACGCTCTGGGCTACACCAAGGAAGAACTGGAACGCCCGTTGATCGGCGTGGTGTGCTCCTACAACGAGATCGTCCCAGGCCATATGAATCTGGACAAGATCGCCGAGGCCGTCAAGGCGGGTATCCGGGCCGCCGGGGGCACGCCCGTGGAGTTCCCCGCCATTGCCGTGTGCGACGGCATCGCCATGGGCCATGTGGGCATGAAGTATTCCTTGGTCACCCGGGACCTGATCGCTGACTCCACCGAGGCTATGGCCGTTGCCCACCAGTTTGATGGCCTGGTGATGATCCCCAACTGCGACAAGAATGTGCCGGGGCTGCTGATGGCGGCGGCACGGGTCAACGTGCCCACCATTTTCGTCTCCGGCGGCCCCATGCTGGCAGGCCGCCTCAACGACGGACGGCGCACCTGCCTCAGCCACATGTTTGAGGCGGTGGGCTCCTACTATGCCGGGAAGTTAGACGAGGAAGGCGTGGAGGAATACGAAAACAACGCCTGCCCCACCTGCGGCTCCTGCTCGGGCATGTACACCGCCAACTCCATGAATTGCCTCACCGAGGCCATCGGCATGGCCCTGCGGGGCAACGGCACCATCCCTGCCGTCCACTCCGCCCGGCTGCGCCTGGCAAAGCACGCGGGCATGAAAATCATGGAGCTGGTGGAAAAGGACATCCGTCCCAGGGATATCATGACCGAGGCCGCTTTCCACAACGCCGAGACCATCGACATGGCCCTGGGCTGCTCCACCAACACCATGCTCCACCTGCCCGCCATCGCCCACGAATGCGGCATCGAGCTGTCCTTCGATATGGCCAACGAGATTTCCGGCAGAACGCCCAACCTGTGCCATCTGGCCCCTGCGGGCGATACCTATATGGAGGACCTGGAGCGGGCTGGCGGCGTCTACGCCGTCATGGCGGAGCTTTGCAAGGCGGACTTGCTGGACACCTCCCTGCTCACCTGCACGGGCAAGACCGTGGCGGAAAATCTGGCGGGCGTGGTCAACCGGAACCCGGAGGTCATCCGCCCCATCGACAATCCCTTTACCAAAACCGGCGGCATCGCCGTGCTCAAGGGCAACCTGGCCACCGACGGCTGTGTGGTCAAGCAGTCCGCCGTAGCCCCGGAGATGATGGTCCACGAGGGCCCCGCCCGGGTATTCAACAGCGAAGAGGACGCCATCGCCGCCATCTACGCCGGTAAGATCGTGGCGGGCGACGTGGTGGTCATCCGCTACGAGGGTCCCAAGGGCGGTCCCGGTATGCGGGAGATGCTCAATCCCACCTCCGCCATTGCCGGCATGGGTTTGGACAAGGACGTGGCCCTCATCACCGACGGCCGGTTCTCCGGCGCAACCCGGGGTGCGTCCATCGGCCACGTCTCCCCGGAGGCGGCTTCCGGCGGGACGATCGGTTTGGTGGAAGAGGGCGATATCATCGCCATCGATATCCCCGCCCATGCCATCGAGCTGCGCGTCAGCGGCGAGGAACTGGCCCGGCGCAAGGCTGCGTGGGTCTGCCCGGAGCCGAAGATCAAGACCGGCTATCTTGCAAGATACGCCAAGATGGTGTCCTCGGCGGATAAGGGCGCGATTCTTTCCTGACACGAAAAGGAGGGGCAAAGCCCCTCCTTTTCGTGTCAATGCTTTCTTGTTTCTTTAAGATTTTACAAAATCATTCGTCTGTTCATAGACTGTTCACCCTTTGCAGCCCGGTTCTGGTATACTATTTGATACGTTGCAAAAGAACAGATGGAGGCTGGATATGGCAGAGCATCCCAAACAACACACAGACGAACGTCCCAAGCCGCATCTCAAAAACTGGCTCTGGATCGCCGCGATCCTCGTCCTGACAGGCGTCCTGGCGGCGTTCTTATACGCCACTGGGTTTTTCGATTCCGTGCGCTCCCTGGACGATATGCGCGCATACATCGAACGCTTCAGTCCCTACTCCTATATCATCTATTTTCTGGTTCAGTTCGCCTCCATCATCATCGCGCCGATTCCCAGCAATGTGACGTCCCTGGCCGGAGCGGCGCTGTTTGGTACGATTCCCGCGTTCCTGCTCACCTACGCGGCCGTTGCCCTCGGTTCCGCAGTGGTGTTTCAACTGGCGCGCCTGTTGGGGCAGCCCTTTGTGGACCGGTTCGTCAGCCGGGGCAGTATAGAAAAATATATGGATCTCATCCGGCGCAAACAGGATATTTTCTTTATGATGGCCTTTTTGCTGCCAGGATTTCCCGACGACATCCTCTGCTTCCTTGCGGGGCTGACGAAGTTGTCCTTCCGCCGCTTTTTATTCCTGGTGCTGGCCTTCCGTCCCTGGGGACTGCTGGTTTCCTGCGCCGTGGGCGGCAGCGCCCTATCCCTGCCGCTGTGGGTGCTGGCCTTGCTGTGCGCCGCAGGCATCGCGGTGTTCCTCGCCGCCATGAAATACGGCGATCGTTGGGAAGCAGCCATTTTGCAAAGGCTGAACAAAGGCCGCCGAATGTGACGCGATAAAAAAAGCAATCCCGGACCTCTCCTTTTGCAGGAAGACGTCCGGGATGCTTTTATGTAGTTCCATGTATGCTGTTGCGCCGGTAAAAAGAAAGGTTTCAGGTTTGGGGGGTATGGATTATTCCCGGGTCAGCACACGGATCCACCGGTATTGGTTTGTGTAGACCGCCACGGGGAGGCACTTGAACAGCTGGTCACTGTTCAGGCAAAGCACCACCCAAAGCACCGGCAGGTCCCACCAGAACGCGGCCGCGAAGGACAGCGGCATCACGATCGCCCAGGTAGAGATAATATTGATCTGCGTACTGTATTTCGTATCTCCGCCGCCGCGGATGATGCCGATGGTCGCCGGCATCTGATAAGCCATGCCCACGAAAATCACCACCATTAGCGTCAGCAGCTGCCGCGACAGCTCCAGGGCGCTGGGCGTCAGCACATAGAACGTCAGCAACGGGTCGCGGATCAGCAGCAGGACGCCGCCCAGGGCCACGCCCACGGCCAGGAAGATCCCCTGGAGGGAGCGCACATAGGGACGCAGCTGCGGCGGCGTGGACAGGCCCGTGCCGATCAGCTTGCCGATTACCACAGAGGTGGCGGAGGCCTCGCTGACAGCCACGACCTTCAAATACTGGAACATCGTCGTCGCCACGGAGTTGGCGGCGATGGCGTCCGGGGACAGGCGGCCCAGAATGCCCGTCTGGATGGGGGTCGCTATGCTCCACAAAAAGTTGGTGGCAATCACCGGCGCGGCCACCCGGCGGTAATCTACCAACAGCTGCGGGTTGCGCCGGAAGGGATTCTCCGAAAACAGGCGCAGCCGCCGGTCGATGCGCAGGACATAAACCAGCACCACGCACAGCTCCAGGATCCTCGTAATCAGCGTGCCGATGGCGGCGCCCCGGATGCCCAGCTCCGGGAATCCAAAGTGACCGAAAATCAGCGTGTAGTTGATGCCCACGTTGACAATCAAACTCATGGCAGCGACATAAAATGCGATCCGCACCGTTTCCACGCTCCGCAGAGAGGCAAGCAAAACCGTCGTCACCACATAGAACACATAAGTATATTTCAGCAGCTGTAAATACTCCATGCCCGCCGCGATGATCGCTTCATCCGGCGTGAACAGGCGCAACAGCTGATAGGGAAACAGCGCCGTAAGGAGCAGCACGCCGGCGCCGAAGATCAAGCCGCCCTTAAGCGCAATGCCTGTGACGCTCCGAATGGAGGACAGATCGCGCTTGCCCCAATATTGTGCATTGAGCAGCACCATGGCGTCACCGATGGCGATGGTGACCTGCTGCACCATGAACTGAATCTGATTGACCGTGGCCGCACCGGCCAACGCCGCCTGACTGTAGCTTCCCAACATCAGGTTATCCGCCACGTTCACAGAATAGGACAAGACGTTCTGGAGCGCCACGACCACCATCAGCTGCATCAGCATCCGATAAAAGGAACCGTCCCTGGAAAAAAACGGCGCACGCACCGCGCCGCGCTTATCCTCTTCCATAAAGATCACCCCTACTGCCGCTTTCCGCTGTGCCCCCGGAACCCTGGTGCATCCCTCCATCCGGCCGGGCGCGGCGGCCGCGTTAAATCAATTTTATGGAATTATTATAATATGGGACTGTCCGCCATACAAGCTCTCTTGTTGAACATTTCAGCTTCTCTGTCCTGCCGCAGGAAGATTATACAAAAGCATCCCCCATGCGCAAAAGAAAGACGCCTGGAAAGGCAACGCCACAAAGAATGGAGGACCGGAGGTTTGCCTGCCGCGCTTTATCCCGTGTAACCCGCTATGCAGGGGTTACAGTCAGTCCAGCTGATCTTCCGCTTCCAGTTCTTCTTCCATCGAGGCCGCGGCCTCCGGGCTGATGAAGCCTTCGGTTTCCAGTTCGATGTCCTCCAGCACCTGGCGATGAATCTCCCGGGAACGGCGAAGCATATTGTTCAGCACCTCGCGGCTTAGGGGCGCAATCCGGGGCGGCTTGGAACTGTCAATGGTTTCCTCGAAAAGCTCTGTTTCCATCCCGGCCTGATCCAATTCCCGCAAGATTTTCAGCGTCTTTCGTTCCCCATCATGGAACAAATCGACCGCGTACACGGCCTCGTGGTTCTGGATTTTGTCCCGCAGCTCCCCAATGGAAGTGTTTGGGCAGTGGGTCCGCAAAATTTTTAGTGCCGCAGCGCTGGCATCTGTGCTTTTCAGTTTTATTTTGAGCTGATAAAGATACATTTTAATGCGCCTCCTAAAGTTTCATAACAGTATCTCCCAAATCTCGATTCTCTGGCAAGGTCGCAATAAAGAAACGCCCGGCGAAAAGGAACTCCTTTTCGCCGGGCGTTCGCTTGTTTATGACAGGCCTACCGACCGGCGTCCTCTTGGTTTTTATGGCTCACGCCGGGGTATGCTCGCATACCGCCCGGATTTCCCGCTGGAGCAGCTTTAAGTCCTCAAAGGTCTCCGGGCGCTTCGACGGGTCGCGCAGTAGTGCGGAGGGGTGGTAAATCGCCATCATACGCACACCGCCCTTGTCTGCCCACTGTCCGTGCTCCCGGGTGATCTTGAAATCCGGCCGGATCAGACGCATGGCGGCAATGCGTCCCAGGCAGACGATAATTTTCGGACGGATCAGCGCCACCTGATGGCGCAGATAACCGATGCAGGCGTCCTGTTCCACATTGAGCGGGTCGCGGTTGTTCGGCGGACGGCATTTGACGATATTGGCAATATAGACCTGGGCCCGCGCCAAACCGATCATCTCCAACATATCGTCCAGCAGATGACCCGCCGCGCCCACAAAGGGCTCGCCCTGCAAGTCCTCGTTTTCTCCGGGCCCCTCGCCGATAAACATCACCTCGGCATTTTCATCGCCGGTCCCAAAGACCACATTGTGCCGGGTCTCGCACAGACCGCAGCCGCGGCAGGCGGCGCAGGCTGCCTTCAGTTCCTCCCAGGTCATAGATGCGCCCCGCCGCGATGAGCTTCCAGCCAAACCAGCACATCCTGATAGACCATCTCCCGCGCCAGCTCATTGAGGATCTCATGGCGCAGACCCGGATAAATGCGGATGTCCAGCTCCTTCATACCGGCATCCCGGAAGCTGAGATACGCCCGGCGCACACCCTCGCCGTTTTCGCCTACCGGGTCCAGACCGCCCGCGATAAAGAAAACCGGCGTTTCCTTTTTCATATGGGAAAGGTTCTGCGGGTCCTTGATCCAGCGTACCCCGTCCATCAGATCGAGGAACAATCCCACCGTCGTCTCAAATCCGCACAGGGGATCGGCAAGATAGGCGTCCACGTTCTCCTCGTTGGCGCTGAGCCAGTCGTACTCCGTGCGGTTGGGACTGAACTGGCTGTTGTACGGCCCAAAGCTGAGCTTGGACAGTAGCTTGCTCTTGCCCCGCCCGCCCATGCGGAGCTTTTCCAGGCGGGCCGCCGCACGGCCGGAACGGATCAGGGCATCGGGCATCTGTCCGGTACCGCAGATCACCGCGCCGTCCACCGTGCCAGGGAAACGGATCAGGTAAGTGCGCGTCAAAAACGATCCCATGGAATGACCGAAGAGGAAATACGGCAGGCCCGGAAAACTCCGCGCCGTCATGATCTGCAGCGTGCGGACATCGTTGCAGACATGGGTCCAGCCGTCGCGATCGGCAAAATACCCCCGGTCCTCCTCGGTGAGAACGGATGCGCCGTGCCCCAGGTGATCGTTGCCCACCACGATATAGCCGTGGCTGTTGAGGAATCGCGCAAATTCATCGTAGCGCCCGATGTGCTCCGCGATGCCGTGGACCAGCTGCACCACGCCCACAGATCCGCCGTCCTCCGGCAGCCACTGGCGGGCATGGATCTGACAGCGTCCGGCACTGGAAGGGTAGGAAAAATCGGTCATATTCGACATGGATAAACCTCCTTTGAACATCTTTTTCTGGACTTTGCAACGAAAAGGAATACCGGGAAAGCGCCAAATTTTCCAAGGCTATTATACCAACAACCGCCGCCAAAGGCAACCGCTTTCCTGCAAAGCGTCCCGCGCCCGCCTCCGTCCTGACAAAGGCTGCCCGGTGTCAAAGAAGGCCGGCCAAATCGTTACAAAATTGTGAATTTCAGGCCGGACACGTTGAAATCTGTATGGGGCGATGGTATAATCATATACTAAGAGCGCTACAGAGGAACAACCGCATATCATGAAAGGAGATTTCCATTATGGCATTTTTGGACAATCTGAGCAAAAAGGCGCAAAATGTGGCAACGGTTGCAAGTGAAAAAGCAAAACTGGCCGCCGACACTGCCAAGATCAATATGCAGATCGCCAGCGAGCAGCGGGAGATCGAAAAGGATTACAAAACCATCGGCGAGTGGTACGTTGCCGAGCACGGCGGCGAAGCGCCCGAAGCCATCGCGGATGTCGTGGCGGCCATCAAGGCAGCAAAGGAGAAGATCCTGGAGCTGGAAGAGGCCAAGGAAGCACGGCGCGCTGCCAGCGAGGAAAGTAGCTTCGTCTCCTATGAGGAGGCAGAAGAGGAAGCAGCTCCCGCGCTGAAGATTTGCCCGGTCTGCGGCAACCCCTCCGACGGGAAATTCTGCCCCCAGTGCGGCGCCCCCATGGGGGAATAAAGAAAACGCCGCCTCTTTCCCATGAAAACGTATGCACGGTTCCCCAAAGCGGGGAACCGTGCATTTTTTCAATCCCGGACGCGCACCAGCTCCACCAGAACATCCACCATCGTTCGCATGGCTCCCACGGGGATAAACTCCCGCACGCTGTGGAAATTCACGCCGCCGGTACAGAGATTGGGACAGGGCAAGCCCTTCCAGGAAAGCTGCGCGCCGTCGGTCCCGCCGCGGATGGGGACCACGCGGGGCGCAACGCCGCACGCCCGCATCGCCGCCTCGGCCCGGTCGATCAGCTCCATATGGGGCTCGATCTTCTCGCGCATATTGTAATAGCTGTCGCGGATCTCCACCTCTGCCACTGTGCCGCCGTACTTGCCATTGAGATACGACGCCATCGCCCGCAGGCGCTCCTTGCGCTGTTCAAAGGTCTCCCTGTCGTGGTCGCGGATGAGCATGTGCAGCTCCGCAGCGGACTCGTCTCCCTGGATGCGATGAACGTGGTAAAACCCCTCGCGGCCCTCGGTATGGGCGGGCGTTTCCGCCGGAGGCATCAGGTTGAGAAATTCCTGGGCCAGCAAAATGGCGTTGCGCATCTTGCCCTTGGCCTCTCCGGGGTGGATATTGATCCCCTTGAGACGGACACAGGCGCCGGCAGCGTTGAAATTCTCGTATTCCAACTCGCCCAGGGCCCCGCCGTCCACGGTAAAAGCAACCGGCGCGCCAAAAGCGTCAAAGTCGAAATGCTCCGTTCCCCGGCCGATCTCTTCATCGGGGGTAAAGGCGATGGAGACCGGCCCGTGGCGCAGCTCGGGATGCTCCGTCAACCGTGCCGCGGCAGATATAATCTCCGCAACGCCCGCCTTGTCGTCCGCGCCCAGCAGGGTTGTGCCGTCCGTGACGATCAGCTCCTGTCCGCGATAGGGCGATAGGGTCTCCTCGTCCAGGACAACCGTCTTCGCGCTGTCCAGCGTCAGCGGTCCGCCCTCCCAGCGCACGATGCGGGGCGCAACGCCGCCGCCCGGCGCGTCGGGCGAGGTGTCCATATGGGCGATCAGACCCAGGGCAGGTACGTCCTCGCAGCCCGGAGACGCGGGCAGCCGGGCGTAAACGTACCCCCAACGATCCATGTGAATGCCGGTCAGGCCGATTTCTTTCAGCTCCTCCGCCAACTGTGCGCCGAAGGCCAGCTCCCCGGCATCACTGGGAAAGGTCTCGCTGTCCTCCTTTGACTGGGTATCCCATGCAACATAATGTAAAAAGCGCGCGATCACATCCATAAGCGCCGCCTCCTCTTTTCTGCGGCAAACGCCGCTATGGAAACAGTATACCACCGCCGCGGCAAAAAAGCCATGGTTCCGGCGTGTCAAAATGAGATTGACGAAGGGTACGGGCTCCGATAAACTGAATATGGACAAAATAATTTGTAACCTTGCGTTCCGTTTTCCCTCTCTATGGGTGAAAGCGCTTTCAAAAGGAGGGACGCACCATGGAAGATGAACAGATCCTCGCCCTGTTTTTCGCGCGGGACGAAGCGGCGCTGGCCCGGACGCGGGAAAAATACGGCGCCCGGCTGATGCGTCTGGCTCAACGTTTCCTTGCCAGCGCAGAGGACGCCGAGGAATGCGTCAGCGACACCTATTTCAAGGCGTGGGACACGATCCCACCCCAGCGGCCCACCCATTTTTTCGCCTACCTTGCCACCCTGTGCCGCCGCTTTGCCCTGGGGTATCTCGACCGGCAGAACGCCCGCAAGCGCAGCGCCGAGACCGTGGCACTGACAGAGGAGCTGTCCGCCTGCCTGCCCGGCAGCGCCGCCGCGGAGCACAGCGACGAAGCCTTGGGCGCGCTGCTCAACGCGTTCCTGCACGCCCAGAAGCCGGAGAGCCGCATCATTTTTCTGCGCCGCTACTGGTTCGCCGACTCCGTGAAGGACATCGCCGCGCGCCTCGGCGTCAGTGAAAGCAAGGTCAAGACCTCCCTCCACCGCACCCGTCAGAAATTGAAGGATTATCTGGAACAGGAGGATATCACACTATGAGAGGAGAACAACTGCTGCGCGCCCTGGGCCATGTGGACCCGGCGCTGATCGAGGAAGCGGAGCACGGCGGTAGAAAAAAGCAGCGCCGTCCCTGGAAGGTTTTGGGCAGCATCGCGGCGTGCTTTGTACTGCTGGCCGCCCTGTCTACGCTCCCAGACAGCCCATGGAACAGCACCGTGCTCCCGGAGCACGGAAGCACTCCGCCACCTATCTCCGACCGGGTGGAGCAGACACGCGGCGATGCGCCGTCCGTCGACCTGTCCGGCGTCCGGGTATTTGCCCTGGACGACGTGGCGGCGCGGGTAAACCTTTACTACGACCCGGAGAAATACGACGAGGTATACTGGTACCGGGGCGATATCATCGCCTACTACGGCTGGGACCTGACGCCGCCCTATCTGCCCGCCGGGTTCGCTCCTCGGACACGGGGCATCTCCGCCACGGTGTACTATGAAAAGGACGGTCCCATCGTTCAGGACACCGTGGGCCGCGGGTTCTATCACGCCTACTACGAAGACGGCAGTCCCCGCCTGACCGACGATATCGCCGCATTGTACGGCTTTTCCCTGACCGCCTCCCGGCTGGGCATCACCCACTGTTGCATCCTGGTGAACGATGCGGACATGAAAAGCACAACGGTCAACGGCACAGAGGTCCTGGTCGGCTACCGCGCCATGCCCTACGGTCCCTATGACCCGGAGACCCACGAGCCGTCCGGCTATTACGATGTCTACGTCGTGCAGTTCACGCTAAACGGCGTACAGTATGAGCTGACCGCCGATCAAATGCCCCTGCGGGAGGTCATGCGGATCACCGCGTCCATCCTCTACGGCACGGCGGACGTCGTAGTGACCGGCGTTGTGTACGGCGTGCCGTCCGACGGCCCGCTGCCCTTCAGCGCAGTGCTGAAGGATATCGCCTCCGTGCTCCGCAGCGCGTTGGGCGGCTCCGGTGGCAGCTGATGGGAACAACCCGCCGGTGTAAAGATGAAATAGCCTGCCCCAGAGCAATGCTCCGGGGCAGGCTATTCTTATTCTTCCGGCGTGTATTCTTCGAGTTCGCTTAATTCGATCCAGGTGTCATACCCCAGGCAGATGGCTTCCACCTCCGCCGGTGCAACATACTGCCAACGCGCGTATCCGCCGCCGTAGGTCATCAGGTCACACCCATCCGGGCCGCTCTCCGGCTGGTCGTGAAGGCTGTTCCCAGTAAAATACCAGACCTGCCCGTCTTTCAGCCGAACCGCGGAAAGATTTTCATTTCTGTTCCTCTCATGATAGCCCTCACTCACTATGGTATCCATATAGACAGTAGAAGGTGTAACCCTCACATCTGTAACCGTCATCG